>DAOWLL010000544.1 GCA_030641945.1 Gammaproteobacteria bacterium
ATAACGAATAACGAATAATGAATAATGAATAATGAATATTAAAATCTATTCTCTTACAAGCTCGTCATTCCCGCGCAGGCGGGAATCCAGTGTCTTTTCTCTGTTCACTGTTAGTTGTTCACTATTCACTGCCTTTAAAAGGGGTTTTTAGTAGTGGGCTTCAAATGCGGTATCGTCGGACTACCTAATGTCGGCAAATCAACGCTGTTTAATGCGCTGACCAAGGCGGGTATACAGGCTGAAAACTATCCATTCTGCACCATTGAGCCAAATGTAGGCATTGTAGAGGTGCCCGATCCACGGCTCGAAAAAATTGCTGAAATAGCAAAACCACAAAAGATCATCCCTACCACGATGGAGTTTGTCGATATTGCAGGGTTGGTTGCCGGTGCATCTAAAGGTGAGGGGCTGGGTAACCAGTTTCTGGCCAACATTCGCGAGACCGATGCTATCGCGCACGTGGTGCGATGTTTCGAGAACGAAGATATCGTACATGTAGAGGGGAAAATACACCCTGAGAGCGATATCGAAGTCATCGATACCGAGCTGGCGCTGGCCGATCTCGAGTCCGTTGAGAAAGCCGTCAACCGGGTAGGGCGTGTAGCCAACAGCGGCGACAAGGACGCAAAAGCAAAGCTGGCAATACTTCAACGTGTGCAGCAGCATCTAGACGAAGGCAAACCGGCACGCGCGCTCGGGCTGTCAAAAGAAGAAGCTGCACAAATCAGGGACCTGTTCCTGCTGACGATGAAGCCGGTGATGTACATCGCCAACGTCAATGAAGATGGTTTCGAAAACAATCCCTACCTTGATGCGGTCAACCGGCATGCCGAACAGGAAGGCGCAATAGTGGTGCCTGTATGTGCAGCCATCGAAGAAGAACTGGTTGAACTGGAAGATGATGAAAAGCTGGAGTTCCTGCAAGAGCTCGGATTAGATGAGCCCGGCCTGAACAGAGTTATCCGCGGCGGTTACCAACTGCTTAAGCTGCAAACCTATTTCACCGCTGGCGAAAAAGAAGTCCGCGCCTGGACGGTTTCAATTGGCGCAACTGCGCCCAAGGCCGCAGCCGTGATCCACACCGATTTCGAGCGCGGTTTCATTCGTGCCGAAACCATTCACTATGATGATTTCATTAGTTACGGTGGTGAACATGGCGCCAAGGATGCCGGAAAACTACGCGTCGAAGGCAAGGATTACATCGTCAAGGACGGCGATGTGATGCATTTCCGCTTCAACGTGTAAAAATCTTATAATTCCATCACCGTAGGAGCGGCTTCAGCCGCGAACAAATGCTGAGTAAACCGACCCATTCGCGGCTAAAGCCGCTCCTACGGCCATTCATGACAACATCCAAAGCATGGTCCCTGTCATTGACAAAAAGCCCCCAAACCGCGAAAATTCGCCCCCTTCCAAAGCCGTTCGTGGTGAGCCTGCCAAAGCCGTTCGTGGTGAGCCTGTCGAACCATAATGGCCAGCAAATCAACATCATGGCTATGTAGCTCAGTCGGTTAGAGCACAGCATTCATAATGCTGGGGTCGGTGGTTCAAGTCCACCCATAGCCACCATAAAATCAATAAGTTATCTAATTATCTTTCATTCAGTAGAAGTGCTGAAGTGCAAATGAAGTGCAGCACGCACAAATAAGTGCGCCATTTTGGGAATAATTAACTGCCGGCCGGCCAGGATGCTAGGTAACTGCCGACAGAGGGAGTCTGGCTACAGCGTTCCGGCCTTCGGGCCGGTTCGCTTTTATAGGGGTTGTGTTCAGGCGGATAACCTACCCATGGATGTGGGTGTCCCAATATTTCTTATAGCCGAAAGCAGCCAGTTTGTTTCTATGCTTGTAGCAACAACACCCAAAGGAAATGTGGCCACACCGCAGCAGGACTGCGCCCAAGTTAACTAACGATCTCATCCACTGTTTTTGGTCATAATTCTACAC
>DAOWLL010000361.1 GCA_030641945.1 Gammaproteobacteria bacterium
ATACTGCCCTAGCCCGCATATTGCATGAGAATGCAGGATTTTGGGGGGATTTCAATGAGTCAATTTGTTCGATTGGCCGAAAAGCATAGCCATAGCTATGGTTACAGGTCAATCGGGCAAAGTGGCCGCTGAAATTTTTCCAAAAACTGCATAGAGTTGTCGGATACATAGTGTACTTTTCTAATAGTCGAAAAATTTCAATCCCGTTCATGCACTTAAGTGGATTTGTGAGCGTTCTCATGCAATATGCGGGCTAACCCGCATATTGCACGAAGGCGGACGTTTACCTGGAAGACAGGCAAAAGCAGACATTTCCCCTGTTATTACTTTCAAGCAGAAGCCTGTATCCAGCACGCTTTGCCAGCTGGCTGGACTGATAAAGTCCAATACCAAATCCGCTTTCTGAAAAAATAACCTCGTTAAATAATTGCGCTCGGGTTTCTTCGGATACGGGCGAGCCGCTATCAAGAACACGAAGGTTTACGTTTTTGTTGTCTGCCTGTAATGTGACAGTTATCGATAAATCGGGCTGCATCATCCTTTTTGACCGCGCATTATCAAGCAGGTTTTCAGTGACGGTGTTGAATACTTCGATTGGAATCAACGGATCAGTATGTATGGATTCTGAAAAATTTATATCACGACCAGCATATTTTGACTGCACTTCCTGCCACCATGTTTTTAGTGAGATGGACTCTGATGTTTCCAGGGTTGGCGCGCTGAGTTTATCCAGAGTCGCCTGCAGCCTTTCTGTCAGCAGTGGAAGTTGTTTTTTTAGTATCTGGTATGCCTCAGTAGAGCGTTCGTCTTCAAGCATTACGGCCTGGGTAAGTGTTTTGGTCGACTGTAAAATATTCTTGACGTCATGCGTGAGTTTTGAGCCGGTTTCATAGATCGCTCGTAAATGGGCCTGTTTGGTCAGTTGCCGTTCCTGCACTTTAGCCTTGTAATAGAACATCAGGACGCTGAGCAATAATTTTGTGTGTAAAAGCAGGGCAGGGCCAATCGGACTAAAAGCATACAGCGTTAGCTCAACCTTGTCATCGCTGACTGTTACCTGGTGCCTGGACCTGTCGCCTAAAAGGCCATCCGTTTTATCAGTTTTGCAGTAGATACCGCTTATCCAGTGCCTTTCCTGTAAATACTTGATACTGGTATTGAGAAAATAGTCGGGTTCCAGCGAAGTATTGGCTTCAAGCGATGATAACTGGGAAATCCATTGTTCGAAGGGGCCGCCAATGTTGAGCAGGTATTTTTCCCATAGCTGGGCGAAGCCGGAGAAGCCGCCCCTTGGCGACCACAGTAGAGCTGTTATTAGCAAAAACAGGGCGGCAATAATAATGGTGCTGGCGAGAGACTGTATATAAGGTATGTTTGCAGTGAATGTGACCAGCACACTTCCCATGCAAAGGAACAGGGTGAGTATTACAATCAGAAAGCCACGGATAAAATCAACATGCGTTCCATGGCGGTGTTCATCAGACTTAATAAAAAATAATGGCAGCAGAATAAGAATCAGCAGGAGTCCAAGCATTGCCATAACAGCTTTAGGAAAGCCGTGCAGGTTGAATAATTCAGGTGTTGTTATCAGTATGAGCTGTAAAAAAAGCACGATTACAGCTATGCCGTAGGCAACCCGCCCCATGCCCTGGGAAAAAATTCGGCCAGTCAGCAAACTCAGAAGCAGCAGCATCCAGAATGGCGTTAACCATACATTTAGCCAGACAATGAAAACCCCAATAAAACCGAGCAGGCCTGTGAGTTTGCCCAGGCTGAAGTCCACTTCCTGTTTATATACGGGCTGCCACATCAGGAAGAATCCAAAATGTGTAATAAACAGGCTGCGCGAAAGGTTAATATTATCACTGAATGAAATAGCTGCGATTAATGAGACCATCATCAAGCCAAGCAGCCGGTTCTCATTACCTAAAAGCAGTTTTTCAGATAGAAAAGACATTAACTTATGCCTACACTTAACATGATTAATCAGATTTGCGGTGAAAAATGTTTTTGAAAATATTCACAATCTCGAAATTTACCATAATAGAGTCAATGCGTAATCGTTTGTTATGGCTGTCACTGCTGGTGGTTGTCATCAGTTTCGGACTGGTAGAGTTCATTGGCGACCTGGCAATAACAGAACACCGTGTGACACAAGTCGCTGTGCTCGCCGCATTTTTGAGATTAAGTGCGGTCGTCATCGTAACGATGTTTGTTGTATCCAGTACAGTGCGCGAGCTGCAGGACAAAACGCTGGAAATGATACTGGCAATGCCGATACATCGCAGCAGCTACTACCTGGGTAAATTGACGGGTTTCATTCATGTTTCGGCCATCATTGCGATAATATTCAGTGCCATGTTGCTGCTATACGCATCAGCGGACCAGGTGATGATATGGGGCATATCTCTCTTGTTTGAGCTCATACTGGTTGTTGCCCTGGGCCTGGTGATGTTGTTTACGTTCAACCAGGTACCCGCCGCGATAACCGGTGTATTCGTTATCTATGCGGCTTCGCGCTCAGCTACCTCCATTTACCTGATGTCTAAATATCCGATCATTTCCCATACCACGATCTCGCAGAAATTTATGGATGGTTTTATCGAGTTTTTGACCTGGCTATTACCCGATCTGCATCGCTTTACTCAAACTGAATGGCTGGCACACGGTACCGGCAACTTTAACCTGTTAATACCTGTCATTGTCCAGGCATTAATTTATCTGGCCTTATTGTCAGCAATCGCGTTGTTCGATTTTTATCGTAAAAACTTTTGATGATCAGGCAATTGTTTGAAAAAGAACGGCCGGTCAGGGATGTCCCCATTGCCGTCATTGTAATGCTGGTAGCAGCACTGGTCATTCAATTGTTCTGGCACAGCCAGCAACAGCCAATAGTAGCCAAAGCTGAGGATTTGCCACACCCGATGTCGCCCCGGGCCTATGTCATGAGTTCGTTTGGTGAACCTGTAGCCGCTGCTAAAGTATTGAATTTATGGCTTCAGGCATTTGATAACCAGCCGGGAGTCAGTATACCGCTGCATTCGCTTGATTATGA
>DAOWLL010000075.1 GCA_030641945.1 Gammaproteobacteria bacterium
AGAACACACCAAGGAAAAAGACCGCCAATGCGGTTCCGAAGAAGGCTGAGAAGGCCGAACCGTCCGTAACGATACTGCAGACGGCCAAATGCGAGAGCCTCAGCGGAAAGTCGACTTTGACGTACAACGTCGGCGTGGACGATGAAAATAGGCGTAGAAAAGGTGCCGGAGGGATTATTTTTTGACCAATCCCAGAATTGCCAATACAATCGATTAACCAATTCAACATGGCAATGGAGTTGCTATGCCTCGACGCACAAGGATGTATCTACCCGGACAGCCCTATCATATTGTTCAACGTGGTAACAACCGCGAAGCCTGTTTCGTCGAACCGGAAAATTATCAGTATTATCTTGAGCTCTGGAAAGAAAACGCCAGGCGTTATGACGTTGCCGTGCATGCCTACTGCCTGATGACCAATCATATTCATTTTCTGGTCACCCCTGAGCAGACAGATTCTATTTCCCGGGCGACAAGCGTGGTCGGCAGTCGATACGCGTGGTATTTCAACAAAACGTATAAACGAACCGGTACAGTATGGGAAGGCAGGCATAAATCCAGCCTGGTACAAAGCAATCGCTATTTCCTGACCTGTTGCCGTTACATTGAGATGAATCCCGTTGTGGCCGGCATGGTAGGTAAACCTGACGAGTACCGTTGGTCGAGCTATAGGGTCAATGCCTGGGGCGCAAAAAGCGAACTGACACAACACGATGAATATCTTGGCCTGGGTGACAGACCCGAGAAACGCTGCCATGCTTATCGGGAACTGTTCATGTATGCGATACTCGACGAAGATGTCCATCTCATTGAGCGCGCCAGCCACTATTGCCATCCGGTTGGGGATGACAGGTTCAAACATCAGATTGAGAAGCGCTACGGAATCAAGTTAGGACAGGCTGCCAGAGGGAGGCCGCTAAAGTGGGATGAAGGTGGTTAATAAATAATCCCTCCGGCACCTTTTCTCAATCCATCCCTCCGGCACCTTTTCTCAATCCACCCGGACGAATCCGGACAGCTTCAGACCGTGCTGTTCGAGACGGTAGCGAAAAATCCGTGTCGAAAAGCAACTGACTTTTGAATTACATAACGCAATGACCGGCTCGGTTCCCAGTGAAGCGATGAACGCATTGATCTGGGCATCGGACATCAGCAGAATCGGTGCGTGAATGATGGTCTTGCCTTTCACAGTGCGTACCGGCGGTTTGTATGGCAGTGACAGTTCGATCAGGGTGCTTGCTGTGACATCGTCCCATTTCAGCACTGGCGTCCTTTCATATTCCCTGCCGCCGGGCAGGATATCGGTCGAGCCTTCCCAGTACGTCCGGTATTCATCATTTTCCTGGATCTGCCGGAATCCCCGATCCATCACGTAATTCGTCCCGCCGAATTCACTTTCTATCATCGATGCGGCAAGCGTGGAGCGGTCGCCGTCGTGACAATAGAACACGCGTTTTTTATCACCGGATTGCTGTATCATGTTGCGACGCGCCAGCTCGTTGTTCAGCAGTTCTCCCAGCCGGTAGTTCAATGATCCTTTTAACCTGCCCTGGGAATACTCTTCAGGCTCGCGCACATCGATGATGACAAAGTTCTTCCAGTCCGCGACGATATCAGACATCAGGATGTTGTGAACCGGTTGCCGGGAGTTCGCCAGGCGGGAAAACTCGCTGCTTTTCTGCTGCTCGCTTTCGACCATCTGCAGGGTATCTTTCACTTCGGTATAAAAAAACACGCCACCGATCACAGCTAACAGCAAAAACGCTGTACTGATGATCAGGGTTTTCCTGTTTGTTGTCATATCTGTATTCATGGCCTGTATTCATCGATTGAAGTCTGGATTTTCAGGGGGACCTGGTATTCCCTGGCCAGGATCGCGACGTGTGCACTCAGCGCACCATGCTCGCAGATGATTCCCCTGATGTTCTTTACCGATCGCCCGATCTCGGGATACAGTTGCCTGGTGACGACGATCACGCCTGGAGGGATCGCCTGCTGCCGGTTTTCCAATATGAAATATGGGCCGGCATCGAAATCACCGGGAACCACGACGATGCCCTGCGAATCCCTGTGTTCCAGTGTTATCCAGCAACATGTTTTTTTATCGAGATGAATCGTATCGGACAGGACGGTATCGTACCGAAAGTCGGGGCTGATCCTGCCTTTTGTCATACGCTGCTCCAGTTCAACCCTGATTGCCTCCCTGTCATTGAACACATCCTGCTTGCCGTTCAAGTCATAGGCAAGTGACAGCAGGACACTATTGTGCATTAATTCATTAAGTGAGCAATCCTTGAGCATCCGTTCGCGGATAGTGGCAAGCAGCGCGGGTAGTTTGAATGCAAGCCGGATGGTCCCCCATGCTCCCGGGATCAGCTGTTCTTCCAACGGGCCGGCCATGAAAAACTGGTCCGAGATCCGGATAAAAGCCGGGTCGGGTATGACGAGCTTTCTCCTGAAGTGCTCGCTGTAAACCTTCGATACGGCGTCCAGGTACAAGCCAGGAAGCATCTCGCTGTATTCGTCTCGCTCGGACAACATGCGGCAGACGTCATTTTCATGCCAGCATTCCGTTTCGTGCTCCTGCAGCCCCATCTTCAGCTTGACGTACGACGCATCGAACGCGATATCGCGCGTAATCGGCCTCACCTGCACGAAGCGGGGATCATCAAGATTCACGAACTCCACGTCACAGGGGCCGAAGTGCCGGTAGATCATCAACAGCCCCTGATGCAATTTCCGGTAACGCTCGAGCTCAGCGGGCAGCAGCGCGGTAAACGGGCTGACCTGCCCGGAGGTAACACCTTCGAATATCGCTGAATACTCGATCAGGATGGATTCTTCAGAAAAACAGAACGCCACACCCCAGTGACTTGCATCGACATATTGCTGGATGATGATTTCATCGACGGTGTCATCACGCCACAACTGCTCGATACAACCGGCCACCTTGCCAGGCGACACCGGGCCCAGGGTGAGCGACTGGCCGGCATGGGAGAAATCGGCCTGGTCCTCTGCAGCAGATGAACTCCTGACCATGCACTGACATGAGGTATATCCGGCCGGGTCGAACTTGTCGTTACGCGTGATCACGGTAAACGCCGGGACGCTGACAATCTCGCTTAACTGTTGCAACCGCGATGCCTTGGTTTCAGACATGCCGCACAAATACCATCGCCAGTGCAAAGATGATGAACAGAACGATGCCGGTCCCGAGGTACAGTTTCCTGTGTTTTTTGATATACGACAACAGTAAAAAGAAAACCGAGCTGAAGAGCAGTACGCCCTTCGCGATCAGCACACCCAGTACAGGCAATAACGGCAGCAGGGATGGAACAGCGTATGCAGGGCAGGCAACGAGTAGAAACCCTATGGCGGCGGTGAACTGGATATATCTCATGGATGAAGCATCCATTGATCGAGAACAGGTACCGTCCCGGTGACAGTTCCGTACCCCGGCCCGTATGCGGGCGTGGGGGGTTGAAGTACTTCTGGTACCGGCAACGTGGTCGCAGCTGCCGGGAAGAACTTCTGGCGTACATCGACCAGAGCATCCGGCTTCGCCGGGTTGCCGATCAGGACCGGGCCGGGCGTATACCGCCGGCTGATGATGCTCTTACCTGGATCGAACTCGCTGAAACGTACCCCCGCCAGGTCCATCCAGGTATGGAGAAAATCCGACAGGCTGTACATGCGGTGCGTCATATCATACGAGACATCAATGCGGTTGTTACGTTTCCAGCTCTCGCTTCGCCAGACCAGGAAAGGTACGCTGTACATCGCGGGTGTCGGTGCAGCTTCGTCACGGCCCGCGAACAGGTGATGGGGGTAGTCGTAAACTTCTTCGCCGTGGTCGGCGAAATAAACCAGGTAACCGTTCTGACCGCTTTTATTCATCTGTTCGATCAGCGAGGCGATGACGAAATCGTTATACACGATCGAGTTGTCAAATTCGTTATATTCCCTGCGGTGACGTTTTTTCCTCACCCATGGCGGCAGGTCTTCATTGTCGTTAAAAATTTTGAACGTATCCGGGTACCGGTAGCGGTAGGCACGATGGGTGCCGATCAGGTGGACCAGGATAAATTTTTTCGATTCGGGTCTGTTCAGGATGTCTTCGAACGGGCTGAATACCACTTCATCATATTGTGCGGAATTCTGTGATCGGTTGTTGTTCAGGTAGACCTGCTCATCGGCCTGTTTTGAAAATGTCGTCAGCAGGGTGTTGCGTTGAGTCTGTGTCTGCTGGTTCGTGATCCAGTAGGTCCTGTATCCTGCCTGTTTCATCACATCGACCAGTGTCGGCTTTTCCAGGTGCAGTTTCGGCTGCAACTGGTCCGCAAACGACAGTGCCTGCTCCAGCGATTCAACGGTGTAAGGGCGTGATGCGTAGACCTGGTCGAACACTAGCAATTCATCTGATAATGCCGCCAGTCTCGGTGTGGTATCACGGTAATAACCGTAGATGCCCATGCGCCTGCTGTTGGTGGATTCGCCGATGACCAGAACCAGTGTGTTCGGCGTATCAGCGTTACTGTCTACCAGGCCTTCCAGCGGCGGTTTGTCGGACGCCAGCAACCGGTTTTCAGCATTCGACAGCGCTTGCCTGTATTTGACATAGCCCATGACCAGATGCCAGGGCGCAGCCGGTTCCATGCTGTTAACCTGCTCGCGGATACCATCCGCCAGTGAATCATTGTTGATAATCACGCGGGCCTGCATGGGCCAGCTTACTGCCAGGCATAATGTGAATGTCAGCAGCAGGCGGGTCACCGGCGTTCCTCCGACTGGCTGCAGCCGTCGCCAGATCAACCAGGGAATCAGTGTGTAGATAGCAAGTGTCGGGAGCATCCACCAGGCAAAGTAGGAATGGAGGAATTCACTGGATTCCGCCCAGTTGGATTCGAAGATAATGAATATCACGCTCTGGGAAAAATCCTGGTGATACAGTGCCAGGTAGCCCATCGAGAACAGCGAGCTGGTCCATAGAACAACACCGGCGATGCCCGCGATGAGTTTGCCGCGGGCCGGGAACAGCATGACCGGTACTAGCCATAACAGGCTCATGACCAGGGCTTGCGTTATCCCGAAGAAACCCGCGATGCCGCTGGAATAGATGATTGTCTGGTGGACACCGGAAAAATAGAAGAAAAACAGGAACCAGGCAAGGAAACGTGTCAGGGAAAATCTGTCTTGCCTGGTGCCTTTGGGTCGGAAATCAGGTTCAGAAAGATGCACTTGAGTGAGTGGTACAGGCGGCATAGACGCTGTTATTGTCTAAATCATTCGGTAGCATACCAAATAAGTGGGATTATATGTAATATTCTGGACTTCCTTGGCAAGCTGCTGACGATGATTAAATTAACGATTAAATGTGAGGCGTTAAAGGGGTCGTAGCCAATGCCAGTAAGTTAGTGCTTCGCCGGCAACGGCAAAGCCTTATGCCGGCCTACGGTGAGGGCTGATTTCCCTGTAGGCCGGCATAAGCGATAGCGTTGCCGGCGATACGCTCATTAGCGATTACCTTAACTTACTGGCATTGGGGTCGTAGCGATTAAATAATGTGTGCGATTCATAGACATCCTTTCAATATCATAGGGTGTTATGAACAGAGAAATACAGCAACGACTAATCCGGGTAAAACTCTACGAATAAACAAATGATGCAGGTTTAGTTTGTCGTAGATGCGGTATATCCAGGCCAACTCTCCGTAAATGGTGCAAGTGATATTCTGATAATGGTTTGGATGGACTAATTTCCCTAAGCCGCCGTCCACACCATTCACCAGTAACCAAAATTACTGATGATATTGAGTCAATAATTCTTGATTACGATCGTCTCGAAATCCAGGTGCAAGACATATACAAAGCGAATTAAAGCGCCTGGAAAACATGTCATTGTTAATTGATCACCGTATCCACGAGAGCAGTTATGCTTTCAACCGAGTCGAACTCGTTCTGGTCAAAGGGCCGGTCGGAAAAATCGATACCGTAGTTTTCTTCCAGAAATACTACGATCATCATGACATCCAGTGAAGTCAGGCGACCTTCCGTGACAAGTAACTGCTGATCAGTAAAACCCGAGCTGTCTCCCTTGTCATTTAAAATTTCCTCCAGGAAGTTTCGGATTTCAGCCTGTGTGCTCATATCACTCCAACGTTAATCATATTCATAAGAAATTGAAAATACACATCCAGTCCATAGCCCGGATAGGGTAAGCCAAATATGTGGATGATACAGTAGAAACCGAGAACGATGACGGGTGCTGTAATGTAGGTCCTGAACCAATGTGTACTTTGTTTCCGGTTCTGATTACGTAATTGGGACAGTCCAATCGCTATACCCAGTAACAGGCCATAGAAAACATATACCTGAAAGGCCTTCAGTGCTCCCCAGATCCCCAACTCCATGATTATATGGATATCACGGAAGAAATGAAACAACATGTTCCCGAGTCCGGCCGCTGCCATGGTTGCCATAAACATGCGCAGACGTGGTTTGGTTTTAAAAAATCTCAGAAAGGTGGGGTAAAAGAAGAATTCCACCAGTAATTCCTTGAAGTAGTAATAATAGCGGTTCCAGAATTCAGCGATAGTTTTGGACCGCAGTGGACTACACGTATTTCGAAGTGCTTTAAATCCGGCCATGCGGCATGTGGCAATGATGATATGCCCCCAGATGGATAAAGTCAGCATGGCTTTTATAAAATTAACCAGCAAGACAGCCCAGTTGATGTACCAGTGGTAAGGGTCGCCTGACTGGGTATGGGCTAATGCATCGTTTAAAGAAGGTATGGCCAGATGGACAGGTAATTCCAGGTTGTAAAAGGGTCTTCCATATACAACCATTTTGAATATCCCCAGTACAGTGGACAGGATAAATGCCCAGTAGAGTAGTTTGATTCCTTTGAGTTGGGATATAGCCAGTTCTTCCGCATTCTTCGCTTCGATTTTACGTAGATAGGCAGCTCCCTTGGGGAACGGGGTGTTGCTGCCACCCCAGAAGGGTTGGTAGTGACCGAGTTGATAAATAAACTTTGTGCCTGGCACGGTATTTCGATCTTGCAAGGAGTAAGCAAGATACCAGATATAGTGCCCGAGAATGATCAGAAAGCCCCACATATATGCCTGTTGTGTCGCTGAAAGAGGAGCATAGGAGGCGATCGTCAGTAATATAATATAACCGACCATAAGAGCAGCATCAGGTCTACGGTACAGCCAGGTGCCTCGCGATCTCTTAACCATAAAATAGTACAT
>DAOWLL010000609.1 GCA_030641945.1 Gammaproteobacteria bacterium
AGACGCAGAGTGCGCAAAGTTATTAGTTGTAAGGTGCACCGCTGTAACGAATTACCTCATAATCATCTCGGTGGGCAGAGCCCACCCTACACCATTATTCATTATTCATTATTCATTAAGAATTCAACAATCTTCTGCTCGTACCAGTACTCCGGTTTCCACGGGAATTTACCGGAGACAAAACCGACATGCCCTCCATTTTGTGCGAGCAATAATTCAACATTCTCACTCACCTCGCCGTCAGCAGGAACAGTTTCCGAAAACATGAAGGGGTCATCGAGCGCATGAATGATTCGGGTTGGCACTTTAATGTTTGTCAGATATTGCCTGCAGCTCGACTCATTATAGTAGTGCTCTACACCATTAAATCCATGTAATGGCGCGGTCACCTTGTCATCAAATTCCCAAAAGCTTTTTAATCTACTGATTTCTACATCCAGTGGCGATTCAATGCGTTTGAATTTTTCAGTATATGAGTGCTTGAGTGAGTTAATTAAATGAATTTCATACATATGAGAAAGGCCGCGTTGCAGTCGCCTTGCTGCATCGGCTAGCATGAATGGCACAGACACTGCGACACCAAACTGCAGAGGATTAGAATCACCTGTCTGACCCAGCCATTTCAACAACACGTTACCGCCAAGGGAAAAACCTATAGCAGCATGCACCGGCCTGTTTGATGTGTGATTGATATATTCGACGACCTGTTCCAGATCGCCCGTATCACCAGAATGATATGATCTTGGCAAGCGGTTCGGTTCTCCGCTGCAGCCTCGAAAATGCATGAACACCGGCCTGAAACCGGCCTGCTCCAGCGCCAGCATCAAATTGCCCGCATAGTGTGACTGCATGGAACCCTCCAGCCCATGCAATACGATCACAACAGGCCGATCGGTTTTCCTGCTCCAGCTAAGATCAACGAAATCTCCATCGCTGAGCTCAAAGCGCTGGTTACTTAAATCCGGTGCGGCACGCCTCCTGAACATGACCGGCCACAGGGTTTGCAGGTGTGGCGATGGCAGCCACCAGGCAGGATTGAAAGATGATTGTGTCGGCATCGATTTAGATACAAGGTCTACGTATACTTTCTGGCAGTTTAACCAATCGTGCTGATTCAGCACAGCAATTTTATTTGTAATATCAGTAACTTAATGGCCGCAATGTTCCGCTCGTGAATTTTTGGAAATTATCCCGTGAAATCACCTTGTTGTTCTGTCAATCCTTCCTATAATCAATAACATACGATAATAATAAGAAAAACGGAATGCCTAAATCAGTCGTTCAATCTCTGCTGTTAACATTCGTGTTAACCGCATGCGCCGATGTCGTTGCTGCAGCAACAGACACACCCCTGTCTATTTATCAGCTTGCAGAGCAAAATGATGCTGAAATTCTGGCCGCGTATGCCGCTCTCCAGGCAGAACGCGAAACAAGAAAGCAAAGTACAGGCGCCCTGCTGCCTTCAATTATTTTAACCGGGGAAGTCGCCGCCAACCGCGAAGATATCGATGCCGCTACAGCAACTAATTCAGGTGAGACATCGTTTAACAGTCATGATCTTGCCCTGACCTTGAGGCAACCGATATTCCGCAAGGATTTATTTACTGACCTGGACATTACAGATTCAAAAATACTGGTCGCGGAAGCAGAATATAAAGCTGCACAGCAGGATTTGATC
>DAOWLL010000625.1 GCA_030641945.1 Gammaproteobacteria bacterium
ACCTCAACCTGATCAAGGGCGGCGGCGGTGCGCTGACGCGCGAAAAAATCATTGCCGGCGCCAGTGACAAGTTTGTCTGCATTGCCGATGAAACCAAGCTGGTCGATGTGATGGGCCAGTTCCCGCTGCCGGTCGAAGTCATCCCGATGGCGCGCAGCTATATCGCGCGTGAACTGGTCAAGCTTGGCGGGCGTCCGGTATGGCGTGATAATTTCATCACCGACAACGGCAACATCATTCTCGATGTGCATGACTTTGAAATCATGCAGCCGGTGAAGATGGAAAACGAAATCAATAAACTGGCTGGCGTGGTTACCGTTGGCATCTTTGCCAACCGTCCGGCAGATGTGTTGATACTGGGTACGCCGGAAGGCGCCAGGGCTGTTTACTCCAAATAAATAACTGCATAAACGCAAAGACGCTAAGGCGCAAAGGGCGCAGAGACATTTATTGTTTTCGTAGGAGCGGCTTCAGCCGCGAATTCACCGGTTCGCGACTAAAGCCGCTCCTACGGTATTTCAACAATTAAAGATCATTGTTGAAAGTGCGTAGCCTGGATGAAGTGCAACGTAATCCGGGATTACATCGTTGCATTTAAAAACCCCCGGATTCCACTGCGTTTCATCCAGGCTACATATGGCAAGCTTTTCCTTGTACCGCGCCACTCGTCCCTCGCCACTTCTAATCTGCTATAGTCCGAATATTATTGCGTGACGACACAACACACTTATTTTAAATGACGACCAAATACATCAAAAAAATTCTTGAGGCGCACGTTTATGATGTTGCCGTAGAGACACCATTGGACCATGCGCTCAATCTGAGCAAGCGTTTGAACAACCGCGTGTTGATGAAACGCGAAGACCTGCAGAGTGTGTTTTCATTCAAATGCCGCGGCGCCTACAACCGTATCTACCAGTTGATGAAGCAGAAAAAAATCAGCGGCGTGATTGCGGCTTCTGCGGGTAACCATGCCCAGGGTGTGGCACTGGCTGCAACCCGTCAGGGCATCGATGCCACTATCGTCATGCCTAAAACCACACCGGATATCAAGGTGAAGGCGGTTCAGGCCAGGGGCGGCAAGACGATCCTGGTGGGCGACGCCTATGATGATGCCTACCAGCATGCTGTCAAGCTTGCAGAAGAAAAGAACCTCGAGTTCATTCATCCGTATGACCATCCCGATACCATTGCCGGCCAGGGCACTGTAGGTATGGAAATTCTGCGGCAGCACTATGATGACATACACGCCGTGTTTGTACCTGTTGGCGGCGGCGGCCTGATTGCGGGTGTCGGTGCTTACATCAAGTACCTGCGGCCGAATACAAAAATCATCGGCGTCGAACCGGACGAAGCACCCAGCATGGCCGAGGCATTACGCAAGAAACGGCGTGTGGTGCTGGATAATGTCGGTATCTTTGCCGATGGTGTTGCAGTGAAACAGGTGGGTCGTGAGACATTCCGCATAGCAAAGCTATGTGTGGATGATGTTATCTGCGTTTCGACTGACGAAATCTGTGCAGCGATTAAGGACATTTTTGACGATACCCGCTCGATCATGGAGCCGGCGGGTGCACTCGCCGTTGCCGGCATGAAGAAGTA
>DAOWLL010000349.1 GCA_030641945.1 Gammaproteobacteria bacterium
CCTCAACCGATCATCGATGCCGGTATCAAGGCCTTGCGTCAGCTGAAGACGCACTATACACCGGCACTGGGCCTGGCCGAATTACGCCAGTCGATTGCGGACTATTACCAGCAAAAATTCAATATTGCAATTGATGCGCGACGAGTCATCGTGACCCCAGGCGCTTCCGGCGCGTTGCAGCTGGCGCTCTCGGTTCTGGTCGATACGGGTGATAATGTACTGCTCACTGATCCGGGCTATCCGTGCAACCGCAACATGATCAAATTACTCGGTGCTGAAAGCACAGTAGTGCCGGTCACTGTGGATACGCAGTTTCAGCTGCATGCTTCACACATAGCCGGGCACTGGAATGAAAATTCAGTTGCGGCAATGATAGCGAGTCCTTCTAACCCGACGGGTACGATGATTCAACAGCAGGAATTGATAGACTTGATCAAAGCAGTTGCTGATGCTGGCGGACGTCTTATCGTAGACGAGATATACCAGGGGCTGGTTTATTCTGAAGATGATCTGACGGCATTAACATTTTCAAATGATGTGTTCGTCATTAACAGCTTTTCAAAATATTTCGGCATGACAGGCTGGCGCCTGGGATGGATGGTTGTGCCCGATGAATATGTCGATGCAATTGACCGGGTTGCGCAAAATTTATTTCTTGCTTCATCCACCCTGGCACAGTATGCGGCATTGGTGGCTTTTGACGAGGGCACAATCGAGATTCTTGACAGACGGGTAGCAAAATTCAGGGAGAGGCGTGATTATCTGTTGCCTGTACTGCGTGAAATGGGTTTTCATGTTCCCGTTGAACCCACGGGCGCGTTTTATATTTATGCGGATTGCAGCGCAATCACACAGGACTCATTTGAATGGACGCGCCGTTTGCTCGAGGATGAAGCGGTGGCATTAACGCCGGGGATCGACTTTGGCGAATACCAGGCATCAACGCATGTGCGCTTTGCCTATACGCGCCCGGTTGACCAGCTTGAGCGTGCATGCTGCCGCATAGCTCGTTATATCAAATGACAGAGTTCATAGAATGATTGGTAACATTTTAAAAATGAAAGTGCAGTTGTCTTCACCGGTTGAATACCAACTGCCTGTGGATGATGCATTAATCGATTTGAATCCCCATATCGGCGGCAGCATCAGGCTCGACTACCAGGGTGAAATCAATTGCGTTTCATGCGGCAGAAAAACAGGCAAGAGCTATGCGCAGGGGCATTGTTATCCGTGCTTTATCAGGCTTGCTGAATGCGATATGTGTATCGTCAAGCCGGAAACATGCCATTATGATGCTGGAACATGCCGTCAGCCAGAGTGGGCGCAGCAACATTGCATGCAGCCGCATTATGTCTATCTTGCAAACTCATCCGGTATTAAAGTGGGTATTACACGCGGGACCCAGATTCCGACACGCTGGATAGACCAGGGCGCCAGCCAGGCTTTACCGATATTCAGGGTTGGCAGCCGCTACCAGTCGGGATTACTGGAGGTCGCAATAAAGGCGCATGTATCTGATCGAACGGACTGGCGTAAAATGCTAAAAGGCAATGCCGAACAGCGCGACCTGGCAGTCATACGCGATGATCTGGCTGAAGTGTGCAGCGACCAGATAAGCGAGCTGCAGACACGATTCGGCATTGAAAATATAGAATTTTTACCTGATGAATCAATGGTGGAGATTCAATACCCTGTTGAACAATATCCTGAAAAAGTGAAATCGCTGAATCTTGATAAAACGCCCCTGGTTGAAGGCGTGCTGATGGGGATCAAGGGCCAGTACCTGATTCTGGATAGCGGCGTTATCAATATCCGTAAGTATTCAGGGTACAAACTTGATGTTGATCTGATTTAATATATACATACCAAGCACTATTTTAGGAGCACCATCATCAGCATTCGTGAAGACATAGCCTGCGTATTTGACCGCGACCCTGCTGCGCGAAATATTCTCGAAGTTTTAACGGCTTATCCCGGTGTGCATGCCTTACTGCTGCACAGAATGAACCATGGCTTATGGAATTTTGGGCTGAAGTGGCTGGCGCGGTTTTCCTCCCATATTACGCGCTGGTTAACGGGCATCGAGATCCATCCGGGGGCGAAAATAGGCCGCCGTTTCTTTATTGATCACGGCATGGGCGTCGTTATCGGTGAAACCGCAGAAATAGGTGATGACTGCACGCTTTATCACGGCGTTACCCTGGGTGGTACCAGCTGGCACAAAGGCAAGCGGCACCCGACCCTGCTGAGCAATGTCGTGGTCGGCGCCGGCGCGAAAGTACTGGGTCCGATTACCGTTGGCTCCGGTGTGCGCATCGGTTCGAATGCAGTGATCACCAGGGATGTGCCTGATAATGGTACGGTTGTTGGTGTCCCCGGGCGGCTGGTGCGCAAGCATGACATTGTTGATAAAAAGGCCGAGGAAACGCGTAATGCAACCGCAGAAAAGCTGGGGTTTGATGCGTACGGCGCCACCAGGGAGGCGCCCGACCCCGTTGCGACGGCTATTAACAGGATGCTGGACCATATTCATGTGATGGACGAGAAAATGCAAAGCATGTGTGCTGCGCTGAAACATCTGGGTGCAGAAGTCGATGTATCTAACCTGCCGGATCTTGGTCCCTGCGAGATCCACTCCGAGGAAGAGGTCGAGGAAGCCGAGCCCGAGAAAATTGAGGCTGAATAGGCCCTGAAAATACCTGACAAAATTAGTCAAGTAAATACTTGACCAATTTAGTCGGAATTAAGTAAAATTGTCCTGTTCGCACTGACAGGTAATTTTTATGCGTCTTACAACTAAAGGTCGATATGCGGTAACCGCCGTACTGGATCTGGCTTTCCACCAGGATAATGGCCCTGTTTCGTTAGCGGCTATTTCAGAAAGGCAGAACATTTCACTGTCGTATCTGGAGCAGTTATTTGCCCGATTGCGCCGCAATGGGGTGGTCAAAAGTACGCGTGGCCCTGGTGGCGGTTATTCACTGAACCGTGATGCTGCTGATATCAGCGTTTCCGACGTGATACTGGCTGTTGATGAAAGTTGCCAGGTTGCCGCCTGTGATGATACCGAGAATTGCCAGGGTGATTACCAGTGCCTGACCCACGATTTGTGGAATGAATTAAGCAATGATATTCGCACTTTTCTCG
>DAOWLL010000128.1 GCA_030641945.1 Gammaproteobacteria bacterium
CCTTATACGCCGTAAAGTTGCCAACAGCCTGCCCCGTTCCGCACGCCTGTGGTTCTGTGTTCGCAGCGCCGATGAAGAACAGGATGCAGATGACTGGAGCCAGGTCCTGCGCTTCCTGATCAACTACCGCCTCGGACTGCCGGCATACCTGCCCATGTCGAAACTGGCGGAGCACATCATCGAAATTCATCCTGGCGCCGATCCGGACAAGATCCGCTCCCTGCTGGGCGAACTCGAAGCGGCCTTGTTTGCAGGCCACACCATCCCGGACTTCGATAGCTGGAAAAAGGAATTCAAGCAGCAGGTGCGGCCACATCTTTTTGCCGGGCTGCGACGCAGACAACGGGATCTCCGTGCCACCGGCCTGCCCAGGCTGAACCCCACCGTTACTTGAGATCAGAATAAGGAAAATTCCGGGGGCAGGAAAATTCCGGGGACAGTATATTTATTTCCAGCTTAGAGATTATGTTGTGATCAAATAAGTATACTGTCCCCACAATACCTCCAATTATGAATGAAAATGACAATATGAGGTTTACCATGAAATTCCTGATTGCACCCCTGTTGTTTTCACTGCCCGTACTCGCATTAGCACACGAGCCCACTGATCATTTTGACCGCGTTCATCTGAGCGCCAGTGCACAAACCCAGATCGAAAATGATACCGTCATTGCTACTATATATGCTCAGGAAGAAGGCAGTGATGCAGTTCAACTGGCAAACCTTGTCAACGAGCGAATCAACGAGGCTATCAAGTTTGTTAAACAACATGATGCAATAAAGCTCCAGACAAATAATTACAGCACCATCCCTGTCTATCATAAAAACAAAATCACAGGCTGGCGCGTCAGGCAGAGTCTACGTCTCGAATCGCAGGATATGACATTGATGAGCGAGGTGCTCGGACACCTGCAACAGTCACTGTCCCTGCAGGGAATAAACTTTGCTGTTTCGCCTGGATTAAAAAACAGGACCGATGACGAGTTAATCAGTGAGGCCTTGATGGTATTCGAACAACGCGCAAAAAATATTACACAGCAGCTCAGGCGAAAGAATTACAAAATAGTTGATATAAACGTATCTACGTCAGTTAACCACCTTGCGCGACGCAATTACGAAGCTGCTGTCATGGCTAGCAAAGTGGCGGCACCATCAATCGAAGCTGGTGAGCAAACCATACAGGTGTCGATTTCAGGACAGATTGAGATGGAATAATATCTAAAAATCATGGGGGAGGTTCAGCCTGTCCCACTTACGGGGAAATTCCGGGGACAGTATATTTATTTTCAGCTAGCCCGCATATTGCACGAAGGCGGACACGGAATGCTCGTTAGTGATTAATATTAGAGTCATATTCAACAAAATGAACAGGATAAATCCTGTTACAGTTTGTCCGTGTGGCTTCATGAACAAGCTGGCGGCGCATCTTGAACGATCCCCCTTGATCCATAGCTATGGCTATGAATCCGCGGGCGATCGTCCAACCTGCTTAACCAGCTTGCCCCTAAAATCCAAATCCTTCGTGCAATATGCGGGCTAGAGATTATGTTGTGATCAAATAAGTGTACTGACCCCACAATACCAAATAAAATTATCGAATTACCAGCTATCTGAAAAATGAATGTAATAGAAGCGTTACAACAAAGAAAATCAGTGCGAGCTTTTCTTGACAAGGAAATTGAAGAGGACAAGATTAATGCTATTCTTGCTGCAGCCCGCCATGCACCCTCTGGGGCAAATACACAGCCCTGGCAAGTTGCTGTTGTGACAGGAGAAACAAAACAAAAACTACAGACACAAATTGAAAGCACTTTTCGAGAGGGTGATAAAGGCAAGGCAGATTACACATATTACCCGGAAAAGTGGATAGAGCCATACAGGTCTCGACGCCTGGCTTGTGGCGTGCAAATGTATTCAACATTGAAAATAGCACGCAAAGATAAGAAACAGCAGTTAGATCAGTGGGCAGCGAATTACAGGGCCTTTGATGCACCTGTCATGCTTTTGTTTTTCATGGATAGACACATGCAAACGGGTTCATTTATAGATTATGGTATGTTTTTACAATCTATAATGCTGGTTGCAGTAGAGCAGGGGCTGGCAACCTGTCCCCAGGCATCATTAGCCGATTATGCTGAAATCATCAAAACAGCTCTCGAATACCCACAAGATGATATTTTGCTGTGTGGTATGTCGCTTGGTTATGAAGACAAAGAGGCGCTGGTGAACAGTTATCGTACGCCGCGTGAAGAAGCGGATTCTTTTACACGCTACTTTAAATAACATGTATGAGTTAAAGCGGTCTGAGGTTCAGTCTGAACCTGCTCCAGTTTAACGCACACTGCAAATTGCACTAGCCCGCATATTGCATGAGAACGCTCACAAATCCACTTAAGTACATGAACGGGATTGAAATTTTTCGTGTATTAGAAAAGTACACTATGTACCCAACAACGCTATGCAGTTTTTGGAAAAATTTCAGCGGCCACTTTGCCCGATTGACCTGTAACCATAGCTATGGCTATGCTTTTCGGCCAATCGAACTTGTGACTCACTGAAATCCCCCCAAAATTCTGCATTCTCATGCAATATGCGGGCTAGCTGACAAGCTATAATCCTGGATTCCGCAGTGGAACCAGGATAATTCCGCCCATGCTTCAATTCAACGATCTCTCGCTGCGCCGCGGCCACCGTCTGCTGTTTGAGCATGCTGGTTTCCAGGTATATCCGGGACAGAAAGTCGGCATCACCGGGGCCAACGGCAGTGGCAAGTCCAGCCTGTTCGCACTGATCCTGGACCAGCTGCACGCGGATGCCGGCGACTGCCTGTATCCAAAGGACTGGGTGGTCGCGCACGTGGCACAGGAAATGCCGGCGGAAAACTGCGCAGCGATCGAATACGTGCTCGACGGCGATGCCGAACTGCGACGGGTAGAAACGGCGCTGGCTCGTGCCGAGGCTGACGACGACGGTCTGCTGCTGGCCTCGTTGCACGGCACCTTCGATACCATCGGCGGCTACAGCGCTCGCAGCCGTGCCGGTCAGTTGATGAACGGACTGGGCTTCGGCAGCGGTGATGAAGTCCGGGTGGTGAAGGAATTTTCCGGTGGCTGGCGCATGCGCCTGAATCTCGCGCGTGCGCTGATGTGCCGCTCCGATCTGCTGCTGCTGGACGAACCCACCAACCACCTCGACCTGGATGCGGTGATCTGGCTGGAGGGCTGGCTGCGTGCCTATTCCGGCACCTTGCTGCTGGTATCGCACGACCGTGATTTTCTCGACAGCGTCGCCAGTCACATCGCCCACATCGAGCTGCAACGTGTCACGCTCTATAGCGGCAACTATTCCGCGTTCGAACATATCCGTGCCGAACGCCTCGCTAACCAGCAGTCCGCGCATGAAAAACAGCAGCGCGAAATCGCGCACATGCGATCTTTCGTCGAGCGTTTCCGCGCCAAGGCGACCAAGGCGCGGCAGGCGCAGAGCCGGCTGAAAGCGCTGCAACGCATGCAGGAGATCGCGCCGGCACACGTGGATTCGCCGTTCCATTTTTCACTGCGCGAGCCGGAGAAGCGGCCGCAGACGCTGGTACGGCTGCATCGTGTCGATGCCGGCTATGGCGACACCACGATCATCGCCGGCGCCGAGCTGAGCCTTGTACCGGGCGATCGCATAGGCCTGCTCGGCCGTAATGGCGCCGGCAAATCGACTTTAATCAAACTGCTGTCCGGTACGATGCAGGATGGACTGCGGCTGCAACAGGGCGAGCGCGAAATCCACAAGGACACCCGCATCGGTTACTTCGCCCAGCACCAGGTCGAACAGCTGCACCCGGAACATTCACCGCTGGAGCACCTGCAGCAGCTCGACCCAAAAGCACGTGAAGCCGAGCTGCGAAACCATCTCGGTGGCTTCGGCTTTTCCAGCGAGCGCGCACTCGCGCCGGTCGCCCCGTTTTCCGGCGGCGAGAAATCCCGCCTGGTGCTGGCGATGCTGGTGTACCAGCGGCCCAATCTGCTGTTGCTGGACGAGCCCACCAACCACCTCGACCTCGAAATGCGCCAGGCACTGGCGGTTGCGTTGCAGGATTTCAGCGGCGCGATGGTGATCGTGTCGCACGACCGCCACCTGCTGCGCGTGACCTGCGACCGGCTGATGCTGGTGCACGATTCTCGTGTCGATGATTTCCCGTTGAGCCTGGATGATTACCCGAGGTGGCTCAGCGACCAGAACAGGCAGGCCGCGGTGGATTCAGCTGATACTGACAAGACCGGCGACGAGTTGAATACTGCGGTGGCCAGAAAGGACAGAAAAAGGCTACAGGCGGAACTGCGCAAACGCCTGCAGCCACTGCGCAAGCGCGTTACACAAGCGGAAGCAAAACTGGATGCGTTACACAGCGCCCAGGCTGAATTGAACAGGCGGCTGGCCGACCCGGAGATCTACAGCGAACAAAACAAACGCAAACTACAGGACTGCCTGCACGAAAAAGCCGATGTGGATAAACAATGCGAAGCCATGGAAACCGAATGGATGCTGGCCAGCGAAGAGCTTGATGATCTGACCGCCGATCTGCCGACGAGTTGATGCACGCTTTATTAACCTTGACCCCATGGTTGCTCTCATTTAAGCGTGTATTATTTAGCGAAATATAAATTCAAAGGTGAAGTGATTATGTTTAAACATATTATATTTATAGCTGTCTTAATCCTCTCAGATAATGCGATGGCAAATGGCAACTGGGAGTACCAGGTTGTTTTTTTGCCTGGCCCAGCAGCAGGCGCGAGAGTTGTTAAACAAACTCACGGTGGTTATCTGGATCCCACAAAAACAGACATACTTAATAACCTTGGTGCGCAAGGATGGGAGCTGGTATCTGTTACAGCTCAATCTGGGGAAGATCATGCTGCTTATCTTCGTAGACAGAAATAGCAAGCATAATGTAACAGCTCGCTCAACAACGGCCGCTCGCGCTAATGAGCTTCACACCCGTTTGCGCAACTGTTATAAGTTACAAGATTAAGCGCATAATCGGGGTCGGGTCTTTCATCGCTCATGAACTAACCAATGTGACTAAAAAGACTCGATTGATATTTATTAATCAAGCGAAGTATAAATTGACATGTTGACAAATATGTCTATAATTCAGTCAGCTTGAAAGAACGTCTTATATTTATTTTCCCCAATTCGAAGTTTTCTCTGTAGTAACTCGTCCTGTAGTTTATAAGTAACAGCACCATTTCCTGCTCAACGGCCTTATAAAAAAGGCTTTATTCACTTTTTAAATTAATAGGATATGATTATGTCTAATACAATCACTGGTACCGTAAAATGGTTCAACGAATCTAAAGGTTTTGGCTTTATTGAGCAAGAATCTGGCCCTGACGTGTTTGCCCATTTCAGCGCTATCGCCAGTTCGGGTTTTAAAACCCTGGCTGAAGGCCAGCGAGTCGAGTTTTCAGTTACTGATGGTCCAAAAGGCCCTCAAGCAGAAAATATTGTAGCAATCTAATTGATTGCCAAATGGCCTGAAGCGAAAGCATTCCAGGTCAACCTTACGTCTCGACAGGGACCAGGGTTAAATTTAAAAGGGCAAGACCATATGGTCTTGCCCTTTTTTATTTAAACATTAAAACCACGTCCTTAGGACGTGGACGAGGTTCGAGGCACTTGCCTTAATAACCTGCTCATGCAACCTGGCAGATATTATTGCCATGACAATATCAGGAGAGACAGATGAGCAGATTTAGTAGCGTAGGCCGGGATAAGGTTTTTTCGTTCCCGGCGTTTGCTAAAGTAATCAAATAGTTTTATTTAAAA
>DAOWLL010000422.1 GCA_030641945.1 Gammaproteobacteria bacterium
ATGTGATAGCAATGCATGATGATGAGTATATATTCAGGCAGTTACGAATACATGACCAGCGTTATTATTTACAGCCGCTGAATGACCTCTACGATACGGTTGAAATCCCTGGCCCTGAGCGGGTCAAGGGCGTGGTTTCGCGGCAGGCCGGACGCAGGCGCAGGGACCACAAGCGCTACGACCTCTAAGCAGTGAATAGTTTACAGTTAATAGTGAACAGTTATTAAAAATCAGGTTTGACATCTTTGCCTGATACGAGAACATATGCTGTTCACTGTTTACTGTTCAATCATCCATAATCGTCCTGCGGTCGGGGTGCATCATGGTCGAGCAGAATCCTGCTGCAAGCATTTGTTCCACGTCGTCAGGGTCCAGTACTTCATGAGAAACGTCGTACAGTGGCAATTCGAAATCGTTCCATCCGCGCAAACCTGTTTTCATCGAGGCTACGTTTTTGTATCCCATCCATTGCATGGTTTGAGCAGCTAATATACTGCGGTTGCCTGAGCGGCAGATCACGATAATTTCACGATCGCGGGCATCAATAAGTTCCGCAACAGCGTCTTCGTATTCGTCTTCACAGGCGGTTTCCAGAATGCCGCGAGGCACCAGCATTGAATGCTGTATATGATAAGCCGAAAATTCACACTCTTCTCGAATATCAAGAATAAGCACTTCGTTATTCTTGCTTCGTCGTTCTTCAACATCCCATGGGAACAGTTCCTTAACATCAATACGAGCTTCATCGACAATTTGCTTGAATGTTTTCATTGTAATCAGCTTTGTTTGTTTTTACGCAGCCCCTGCTCAACGGCAATGACAGCAGCTTCAACTCTTGAGTGTATGCCCAGTTTGCGCAAAATAGCCTTTACATGCAGTTTCACGGTGCCGTCGGAAATGCCAAGGTTGCGTGCGATCAGTTTGTTGCTCTGACCTTCAGCCAGCAGGCAAAGAATTTCCATTTCTCGTGGTGTTAACTCTGAAAACGGTCCCTCTTCATCGGCAATACTGGTATCACCCTGTACCATTCGGGCGAGCGCATCGGTAAGGTCCTGTGCGACTACATTCTTGCCTTTTTCGATATCGCGAAGAGCACTGACCAGTTCATCCGGTTCCATGTCCTTGAGCAGGTATCCCTGTGCGCCTGAGCGCAGAGACTTGATCAGGTCGGTTTCTTCATTGCTGGTCGTGAGCATTACAACAGGAATAGCAGATGCATTTTCACGCAGCTTTTGCAGTACTTCCAGTCCGCCCATGTCGGGCATGCGCAGGTCGAGCAATACAATGTCCGGCCTCAATTCTTCTGCGCGTTGTATGCCTTCTATACCCGATGCCACTGCATCGGCAACTTCAATGCCGCGCTGCTCGAGCAGACCTTGCAAACCAACGCGAAACAGGGCGTGATCATCAATTATTAGTACGCGCATAGTTATTAATCAGTTTCAGTTAAATGAAATATTATCGCTGATATTTTGCTCAGGAACATAATTAAAGCGAAGCTCGACGCGTGTACCTTCGTCTGGCTCGCTGTCTATTTTTAATTTACCACCCAGATACCGGGCTCTTTCTTTCATGATAGTAAGACCCAGGTGTTTTCCTGCCTCACTCTGAATGGCTTCTTTGTCAAAGCCCTTGCCGTCGTTTTCAATCAATATCAGATAATTTCCCGCATCATCACATTGCAGCAGGACACGGACAATATGCGCATCAGCGTGCTTACGTATATTGGTCAGTGATTCCTGCACAATACGGTAAACATTCATTTCCATATTTGCCGGGATGTCCGGGTTCTGGCATTCGCATTGTAGCAGGATATGAATATTTGTCTCTTCCCTGAATTTCTCGACAACCCGTTTGATGGAAGGTACCAGCCCCTGCTTTTCAACAGGAATACGGCAATGGGCAATCAGTTCACGCAAGTCAGTATAGGCCTCATCAAGACCATGCTCGACCTGCTCGATGCTGCTTATTGTTGAAAATTCACCCGTCGGTTGCAGGGCCTGGTCAAGCACTCGAACCTGAAATCGCAGTGATGCAAGCGTTTGCGCCAGGGAGTCATGTAGTTCATTGGCTATGATGTTTCTTTCATTCTGAATCAGCTGCTGTTTTTGCTCAGTATCTTCGATGAATTTATCCAGCGCCTGACCAAGATGTTCCCCGGCAGTAATCCAGAGTTTATGCGTCTCGGCAGGTAACTTTTCATGACTGTTAGTGTAGATGTTTATCACGCCATGAGTGCGCACGTGATATCGAACCGGTATTGCGAATACTGTTAACGCGTCATCAGTAATGATCATGCGTAAAAAAGGTTCGAAGCTTTTACTCACAAGCTCATTGGGGCGGCTGAACATGGAGCCGTCAATTGGCGTTTTATGTTATTTCTTCAGCTGGTCTTTATTAATACCAAAGCTGGAGACGATTTCCATCCAGCCATCATCAGTGAGCAGACGGACCAGGCTGGCTTCCACGCCGATGTTCCTGGTAATAAGGCGTTTAAATACGGCCATATCGTATGGCCAGGTGGGGCGGCCATGGAAGGGGTGGGTGCGTTAATACGCGGTTACAGGTGCTACTTTCTACCTGTTTTTGAAA
>DAOWLL010000200.1 GCA_030641945.1 Gammaproteobacteria bacterium
GCTATGAGTCCGGGTGCTCAATACATTGTGTTCGATTCTGCAGCAGGTTTTGCAGGTGCAAATACAACCAGATCGGTTTATTTGGTTGATATGAACACCCCAACTACTATTGAGCTTGTTAGTGTTGATGATTCTGCTACCCAGGGTGATGATGAGAGCATTAATGCCAGCGTCAGCGATAATGGCAATTTTGTTGCATTTGAATCTTTGGCAGCCAACCTGGTAGCTGGCGACTTCAATGGAGTTTCCGATATCTTTCGAAGAGATCGCTCAGGAAATGAAACCTTATTAGTAAGTACAGCTGATGGTACACCCACCGGTAATGCCGCGAGCACAGGAAGCAGCATTAGCAGTGACGGTGCTTACGTTGCGTTTGAATCACTGGCATCCAACCTGGTGGCTGAGGGAACCCTTGGATTGAGCGATATATTTGTACGTGACCTATCAACTATGCCTACGGTGACGATCGAGAGAATTAATATTCCACAATCTTTCATCGGTGAAGCAACAAGCGACAGCAATAACACATCCATCAGTGCTGACGGCCGTTATGTCAGTTTTGATTCTGCATATGATTACGATGTAACTGACACGAATACCATTGATGATGTCTACAGGGCATACAACAGCACCTTCCAGTAGTCACCATGAAGAGCCTTCGACTGGGTTCTTCTCGAGCTGTTAATTTGTTGATGCTGGTATTTGCTCGGAAAAATACTGCACCAGTATGTCATCGTAATCACGAATCCTGGTGACATACTGCACCGGCTCGTTGCCGCGGGCGTAACCGTAGGTCAGGTCCTTGTAGTATTCCTTTTCACTGAGCAACGGCAGCACTTCTTTCATATCTATCCACAGATTGGGATTCTTGCCCAGCTTTACCGCAAGCCCCTGCGCATCACGGAAGTGTCCTCTGCCGACATTGTAGGCAGCCAGCGCCATCCAGCTGCGGTTGGGTTCGGTCACGTTTTCATCAAACATATTTTTCATTTTTGCGTGGTATTTCGCACCCGCGAAGATGTTCTGTTTGGCATCAAGTCTGCTAGTTACACCTAGAGATTTGGCAACAGGTTGGGTCAGCATCATGATGCCGCGCACACCTGTCGGGCTCTTGGCTTTTCGATTCCAGTGCGATTCCTGGTAGCTTTGCGCCGCCAGTAAAGCAGGTGAAATATCGTTCTCCTTTGCCGCTTTGATAAACATGTCCTTATATTTGGGCAGTCTGTTTTTTATGCGGCGTTTGAATTTCTGGATATCAACATAATCGAACACATCGATGTGTCCGTAGTATTTTTCGATTTTCTGTGCATATTCGCCGCTGTCCTGGTATTCGGTAAACCACTTGTTAATTGCACTGGCCAGGCGTGGATTGTTTTTTGTATACATCCAGGCAAGCTGCGAGCCTTTATGCAAGGTAAATTTTACGGAAATTTCCGGGAAATAACGGCGGTTGATATCGAATATGGTCGAGTCGCTGATCGTGCACTCGATCTCCTGGCTGCGGACTTTTTCCAGCAGCCTGGGTGTCAGCAGGTTATCGTCAAGACTCCAGTCAATCCCCGGGTATTGCTTATACAAGGTATCGGCATAACTGGTTGCAGTCGGGATGACTATTTCCAGTCCTTTCAGGTCTTCAATAGTTTCGACAAATGCCGCATCCCGGTGACATACCAGGTATTCACTGATGTCCATGTAGGCGGGCCCGAATTCGAATTCCGCTTTTCTCTCGCTGGTGATGGTCAGGCCCGCTGCCACAAGATCACCCTCACCTTTTCGTAATGCTTCTATAACGGCTTCAGTTGAGTCGAATTCGATAAACCTTGTAGCAACACCCAGCGATTGTGCGAAAGAAACGGTCATATCATACTCAGGACCGGTAGGATTATCTTCACGATCGATGTAATACGTGGTCGGCTGGTTTGTTGTCAAAACAACAAGCTCGTTCTTTTTGATAATTCGATCGAGCACATCTTCAGGCTTCTCCTGCTCTGAACTGCTGCATGAAATAATAAAAATGCAGCAGCTTATTAAGCAAGCAGATGTAATGAGATAGCGATTAAGTGTCATTTCTGCTTTCTGACTCGTGAATGTGCTTTAAGGTAAAGATACAGCGCAAACGATAGTATTAATACAACCAGTACGGTCATCAGGATATAGAACTGGGTGGTTGTCAGTGTTGGCGTTTCATATATTACGATGCCTTTTTCCAGCGACAGATATTCTCTTGCTACGCGCGCTATATCGTCCGAGGTAACAGCCTCGATTTTAGCTTCAATATCTTCAAAATAGCCTTTTTCCTTGAAATAGACATAATCAGAGGCATAATAGTCCGCAAACTGGGAGTTCGACTCATATCCCTGCACGTTCTGCAACAAGATCTTCATTTTTGATTTTTCGAGCAGTTCGTCATCCATGCTTTCATCTACCAGCTTTATGACTTCGGATTTAATGATATCCATGGCTTCATCGATATCATCAAGATCGACATCCGCGTAAATACTGAACAGACCAAATTTGCTTAGCGTCTCACGCCATACGCCTGGCGAATATGACAGTCCGCGGTTGATGCGAATTTCCTCACTGATTCGAAAATCCAGGTAATGCTGAATAATCATCAATGGAAAAATATCTTCTGACCAGAAACCGGGAATACCATATAAAATGCCGATGACGGCGTCGTTGCTGAGTAAAGGAGACAGCGTCCCTGTTTCCCCCTCATAATCTTGCGGTATGCCAGGCTCAGGCAGTTCACGCCGGGGTGAAGGCGTTAGCGGAATTTGTCCAAACGTTTGCTTGATCAGCTCCAGCATTGGTGCATGCTCAAAGTCGCCGACAACGATCAACGCCATATTCTCAGGTACGTAATAACGGTCGTAGGTTTCGAGTATGTCCTGCCTGGTAATATGGTCAGCTGTTCTCAGGCCTTCGCAAACATAATCGACACCCGGCAACAGCTTCAATACAGCTTTTTCAGTTCCATTCACACCAAAGCCGCGCAATCTGAACCATCGCCGAACTTCTGAAGGTTTGCCGCCGACTTCTCGATGAATAATATCCCGGGATGTTTCGACATTTTCTTCGGAAATCGTGGAGTCTGTCAGAATCTCGTAAAGTGTATTGATGGCAAGATCGGGATAACGGCTATAGATGTCCATTTCATAAACCGTTTCTTCGTTACCGGTATAGGCATTCCAGCTGCCGCCATGGTCAGCCACAAGGTGCTCCAGCTCGGCTTCCGAATACTGTGATGTGCCTGTAAAGAGCAGATGCTCGAGAAAATGCGGTGTTTCCTGGTGTTCACATTCAAAATCCTGCATACCAACGCCTACCCACAGCCTCACTGACAGGGTATATGCGCCAGGTCTTTGCTTGAATATGACATCAAGGCCATTATCAAGCGTCAGGTGATCGATATCATACAGTCCCGGCGGGCTGTATTGACTGGCGCTAACGGCCTGTGATGCAAAGATAACAGCTGCAAGCAGGCATTTACATAATAAAAGCAGGGCTGAAACGCTCATATTCTGCCGTATTGATAAATAAAGTCGATGCATGATGTCCCGCATTCCAGCTGGGTCTTGTGAGATTTGGTAGATACTGACACAATTCAGCCAATTTGATTGCCGTATATTCTCAATGTTCCCGCTATTTAGACAAGTTGATTCGCGCTGTAATAATAACGCCTCTTGTTTATTCTGCACATTATTGTGGCAGTTTATGCTGGTATTTGTATTAAGCAATGCGTTCTTTGCTCCAAAAGCATATTGTGAAGATCAGTCAGAAGCTGAGCTTATCAACTTTGCCTTTAGCAATTATCTAGGCACAGGTTTCTATACCTCCGGTGGTGGTGAGGTTTTCATTCTCAGGGTACCCCTGTCTACCACCCTGCGGCCGATGACAAGCAATGATCCGGGCTGGGTCATAACATATCCGGTGACTTTAGGCGTTGCAAATGTTGACGAAATAGTTGATGGGGGTGCTCCTACACTGGATCACGTCGGTACCATCAGCGTTATACCAGGCGTCGAATACCATTATCCGGTGTTACAGAACTGGCGTTTATTACCTTTTGTCGACCTGGGCATTGCCAGGGACCTGGTCAATAATGTCAACATCAGGGTGTTCGGGACAGGTGTTAAGAGCTATGCCACTTTTGATTTCGACAGGAACAGATTAACACTTGGTAACCGTTTCCTTTTTGCTGACCAGAACAACAAAGAGACTGGCGGGCATTCTAATTTCTCTGTATTTGAAACAGCACTGGATTACAACATCCCTACTGATTTTACGGTACACGGCTCATTCATCGATGTAAGTTTGTATTTCATTAACTACTATTATCTAAATGACCTGGTTCTGGTCGATTACCTGGATAATCCGATTTCGCTGGAAAACAAGAACGAAATAGGTTTTACTTTCAGTCTACCGGATTATTCCTGGCTGCCAGGCGATTCACGGCTTGGATTTGGTGTGCAAATTACCAAAACCACCAATCTTTACCGTATCGTATTTGGCATGCCATTTTTCTAACCGTTGTGGAAGGACTTATGTCACGAACACTGATTTTACTCAGGCACGGTAAATCTGACTGGAGTACAAATGACGATGATTTTGATCGTCCGCTGAAAAAACGCGGAAGAAATGCTTCGTTACAGGCAGGAGAATGGCTGCGCGAAAACAGGCTGATACCTGATTTTGTTATCACATCC
>DAOWLL010000467.1 GCA_030641945.1 Gammaproteobacteria bacterium
AGATAATAGGGGTGCGATATTTCCCCGGCAACAACAATATGGCTCCCCTGCACCAGTTCAATATCGTGTATCTCAGCGGGTGCACCGGAGTGCTGATACACGTTCCCCAGCACATCATTAACCCAGGGACCGGCAGCGTTTATTAAAACGCGCGCAGCAACACTATTGGTATTTCCATTTTTATCATAGGTCACTGCCACACCGCCTGGAGACAGCTGTGCCCGGATGAATTTTGCGCTGGTAATGACATCGGCGCCTAACACACGCGCTGATTCCAGTACTGAACGTGTCAGATGTGCGTCATCGGTTTGTGCATCGTAATAGCTGAACACTGCATCGAGATGATCAGTGCGTAAACCATCGAGCTGGCTCCAGCTTCGATTTGATATCTTATGAAAGCATTTTCTGCTGAATAAAGAATAAATGCTCAGACCCAGTGTTATTTTCCACGGACGCCTGCGGGTTTCCCTGTACACGGGAATATGAAATGGAACCAGCTTTACCAGGTGAGGTGCATTACGCAGCAAAATAGCGCGTTCATTCAGACATTCATGCACCAGGTGCAACTGTCCGCTTTCAAGATACCGCAGGCCGCCGTGGATTAATTTCGAGGAACGACTGGAAGTGCCTCTTGCAGGTTCGTCATATTGCTCAAGCACCAGCACAGAATAACCTGCTGCCGCGACTGCCTGTGCCGCACCTGCGCCGTGAATGCCCGCACCAATAACGACAACATCATATTCTGCCGGTATGCTCATAGACATACGTCAGTCACGACGACATGCACGCTGCTGCAAAACCGGGTGTTGCAGCATAGCGCCAATATCACGTGTTTCAATAAGCTCCGCGCCCTTGTTTGCCCACTTGATCGCAAGCTCCGGATCACTGATGTCGTACAACATCCATTGCCAGCTTCCTTGCCAGAGGTCACTGTTAATTCTCTTGTAATTGCAGATCAGAAAGTCGGGTAGGTGCTTATCAGCCAGCTCATGCTGAGTTTCGTCATAGCGATGGATTACCCAGCCGATTTTATTACTGGCTTTTTTGTTAGCGTACAAAAGAGCATCGAGGTTGTCGGAGATGATCACACACTGATGCTTCACCTGTTCAATGCAGGATAGCACTTGATCCACCACTTTCTCCATGCCCCAGTTCTGGATGCTTTCATCCTTGATTTCAACAAAGGCAGTGGCATCAGGATAACGAAGCAGCAACTCCATCACTTGCGCAAGCCTGGGCACAGGTTCTGGATTGAATGCATCACCCAATCTCTTCGGCTCATGAACACTGATCTGTGTGTAATCCTGTTGCTTGAATACGCTTTGAGAAGCACCCGCGGTACGCTTGAAATTGTCATCATGCAACACGATTAACTGCTCACTGGCATCCATCTGTACATCAAACTCGACCATACAGGCACCCGCCTCTAAAGCAGCATTGATCGCTGACAGAGAATTCTCCGGAAATTTTTCCATGTAGCCACGATGTGCCACCAGTACAGGTATCATTTCGCAGAGTCCGATTGTTGAATGCCATCGAGGATTTGTTTCATCTTTGTTTTGAATAGTTGATATCTCGCAACAAGCGCTTCATCCTCTACCGGTATGAACTTCATAAACCCCACATCCTTCTCTGGCCTGGCAATACTCCAGCTTTCCGGCCGGCCTGCAGCCAGCCATGCAACACCACGTGCAGTCGCCTCGGTCACATTGCTGCGTTCAAGCTCAAACCCGCTCAAGTTACTTAATTTCTGGCACAGGCCGTCCTGTTTAGACAAACCACCGCTTACGCGAAGTTTCTTCAGCGGTGCTTCTGCGCTCATCAATTCAAGGTTTACCTGGATCATAAATACGATACTCTCGATAACTGCCACGACTTTTTCTGCATCCGTATAGTTACCGTTGCCAATAAATGAAGAATGTAGCCCAGCTTGCATCCAGGGTGTTCCCAGACCGCCGACTGAATTAATAAATACGGGTGGCTCGTTAACTTCTTTTATCCATTGTGGCAGCCTGTCCAGCCAATTTTCAATCTGCCATTGCTGCTGTGCCCAGCTCAGTGCATTACCGGCGCCATTGATGGTTGCTTCACGCATATAGCTGACATTATTTATATCAGAGTACGCAATCCCCGTTAACTGACTCACGCTATTGCTGAATTGCTCAAGTTCGCGTAATACAAATGCGCCGCTGCCAATATTGATCAGCGCCACGCCCTGCTCCATTGCACCCATTCCAAACATTGCAGCATTCTGGTCACCGCAAACAGCCGTTACCGGTATAGCTGTATTCACCAGCCGACCATAGTTTGCACACGTAGGCATGCATTCGGGCAGCAGTCGCTGATCAACTTCAAACCAGTTACATAAG
>DAOWLL010000456.1 GCA_030641945.1 Gammaproteobacteria bacterium
AACAATTATATATTGTTTATACCTAATGTTTTTCTTAAATTTAAATTCAGCAAAAAATTGACTTAAATCAATGTATATCATAGTATTCTAATATTCTTTTTGGAGTACTAACGAGGTAAGAACATGGCTTATGAACTCAAGTGCAATGAACTTCGCGAACTGGTTGAAAATGGCGGCCAGTTAATCGATGTCCGCTCCAACCTTGAATACAGCTGTGGCGCCTTGAAAAACGCCGTGAACATTCCCGTAGAAACCATTCCCCATAACACTGACACAATCGACAAGTCTAAACCCGTGATGCTGTACTGCGTCTCCGGTATGCGCGCCAACGTCGTCAAGCAATTCCTGGAATCACTGGGCTTCAATTATGTCTATAACCTGGGCGGGATCAGCAAACTTGCACATTGTTAACGCCAGTTATTTGATGCAGAAACCAGCACCTGCACCTACCAGGTGTGGGACGCGAAAACTCGCGAAACTGCATTGATCGATTCAGTCGATACCCAGATAGAACGCGATTTGCAGCTCGTCAAAGAGCTGGAACTTGATCTGCCCAGGAAAATAGCCGAAGCTGTACCAGGCAACCTGGAGTGTGGCCTTAAACAGGGCTGAGAGGAGAAAGATTATGGCTTACCAAATTAACGTAGAAAACATCAAATGCGGCGGTTGTGCCTCAACGATCCGTTCGAAGCTCGAGGCAATGGATAGCGTTGATAAAATCGAAGTCGACATTGCCGAAGGTATCGTGACAGTGGAAGCTGCCGAAGATACCCGCGAAGCGGTCACAGCCAGGCTGCTCAAGCTTGGCTATCCTGAAACTGGCACAGCTGAAGGCATCGCTGCAGCCAGGGCAAAGGCCAAATCATTCGTCAGCTGCGCAGTGGGCCGCATCAGCGGCGAAGACTAACCAGCTCGTATAATCCCACGTAGGGTGGGCTCTGCCCACCATCAACCGTTGCATGCCCCCGACATGGTGGGCGAAGCCCACCCTACGAAGCTAAATTTTTTTCACCACAGAGGCACAGAGCACACAGAGGTTTTATATGCATATAACGCATATGCCAGACTATGTTGCTGGATCTATTGCTTACATAAGCAAGTAACAAAAACAATATTTTGCTCTGTGCCTCTGTGCCTCTGTGCCTCTGTGCCTCTGTGGTGAACGGTTTTTTTCCGTACCTGTTCAATAAGCTTCCCGGATTCCGTTGCACTTCATTAAGGCTACCGATCTAATGATCTACGAAACCGCATCACTAGCACCTAAAACCCAGTAGCTGTATTATCCGCGCGATGAGAACACGCGACTTCTTCTATGACTTGCCCCAGCACCTGATTGCCCAATATCCGGCAAAGCATCGCACTGACAGCCGCTTACTTCATATCAATACAAAACAGGCCTCATTCGAAGACAGGCAATTTACAGATTTCCCCGATCTGCTTAATCCCAATGACGTTCTCGTGTTCAATAACACCAGGGTCATCCCTGCCAGGCTGTTTGGCCACAAAGCGACAGGCGGCAAAGTTGAAATACTGATCGAACGCATTACCTCTGAACACGGCGCGCTTGCACATGTGCGCGCCAGCAAAACACCGAAAATCGGCTCTGATATCATTCTGGACACTAGCGGGCCAGGCGAAAATATTAGCTTCAGCATCGAAGACCGTCGTGACAACCTGTTTGTTCTATCGACTGACGCAAGTATCAAGATCACTGACATTCTTGAAAAAAATGGCCATATGCCATTACCGCCCTACATCGATCGTTGCGATGAAGCGCAGGACCTCGATCGCTACCAGACCGTTTATGCTCGGCAGCCCGGCGCAGTCGCTGCACCTACTGCCGGTCTGCATTTCGATGATGACATCTTGAATACAATAAAAAGCAAAGGCGTTAACAGCGCATTTGTCACTCTTCATGTTGGTGCTGGAACATTTCAGCCGGTGCGTTCTGAGCATATTAAAGACCATACAATGCATTCAGAATACCTGGTGGTGCCCGAAGAAACTGTTGCGCTATGCAAGCAGGCACGAGAGCAGGGTGGGCGAATCATCACCGTTGGTACCACTGCGGTGCGCAGTCTTGAAACGGCAAGCGCAGACGGCAAGCTTGAGCACTATAGTGGCGAAACAGATATATTCATTTACCCGGGTTATCAATTCAAAAGCGTCGATGCGCTGCTGACCAATTTCCACCTGCCCGAATCCACTTTATTAATGCTGGTCTGTGCATTCGCCGGTTATGAAACTACAATGCGTGCCTATAAACATGCCGTTGAACACGAGTACCGCTTTTTTAGTTATGGTGATGCGATGCTCATTGAAAGGGCAATGAATAATGAATAACGAATAATGAATAATAAATATCTTAGCCATAGAGGGCACAGAGATTCACAGAGAGACTTATGATTTTAATAAAACC
>DAOWLL010000611.1 GCA_030641945.1 Gammaproteobacteria bacterium
GACAAGACTGACAACGGCATCGTAGGCAATGCCGAGACTGACGATGACAAGCAGTACAGCAAGCGCCACAGTGGCAATGGTTTCAAAACGCGCATGCCCATAAGGGTGTTCATCATCGGCATCTTCGCTGGCATGTTTGGCCGCAACAAATACCATAGCGTCGCTGGCCAGATCAGAAAGTGAGTGCAGGCCGTCAGCTATCAGAGCCTGTGATTGACCGAAAAATCCACCAGTCAGTTTCGCTATAGATAAGACCAGGTTGACGAAAACACCCCAGAGGGTGACCTGGTTGATTGCCTGATGACGTTGCTGTGTCGTTAATTCCATAATGCTATTTTCATGTGCAACGCGATTGTGTGCAAGGGATGAAGCAGTTGCTACTGATATTAGATTTGTTCCGGTGTATTGATGTTGTGAAAATGGAGTTCATTATCCATCACAAGTGTATGGTGGTCTATTGAATTTACCCAGTGCATGACGGAATGCTGATTAGTTGACAGAGAGTGGTTGATCGAATCCAGCAGATCACGATGCAGCAGGAACACCAGCTGAAGCCGGTCATTTGTGCTTATGGCGATCAGGCTTGAATGTTTTGTGAATTGCGTCATGGTTGAAACAAGAGTCTCGGGTAATGAAGGCATGTCACAGGGAACGACAAGGATCCAGTCATGCTTGCAGTGCGGTATTGCGCTGGCTATTCCGGCAAGTGGCCCGTCAAAATTTTTATTGTTGTCGGTAAAAACGGGATAGCCTAAAGCCGTGTAATCATCAAGGCTGCGATTGGCGCTGATGACTATTTCATCGACCTGCGGCGAGATTGCTTCGATGACATGTTCAACAAGTCGCTTACCCCTGAATTGCAGCAGGCCTTTATCAATACCTTGCATGCGTTTGGCTTTACCGCCAGCGAGGATGATACAGCTTATATTTTGACGGGTCATATTATGTTGAAGATAGAATAGATCAGCGCCAAATTTACTATGATCGATAGTGCTGCAACAAGCTTCCATAAAATGTCAGGCTTACTTTCCAGCAAGGGCACTGAACGATTCATAAAAGCAGAATTAGGGTGTGTCAGGTCAAAAAGAAATTCAGAGAAAGTTTCATACCTTGATCGCTGATCGGTATTAACCGCCTTTTCGAGTGCTCCATCAAGCCATAGAGGTATCATCGGGTTATATGCTATTGCGCTGGTGTACTTAATTTTATTTAAAGTGCGCCAGTTTAAATTACGCGTGAGCCTGTCGCCATAAGGTAATTTACCTGTCAGCATTTCATAGGTCAGTACGCCTAACGAATAGATATCTGATCGGTTGCTCCCTTCCGAGCCTAACAGGTATTCCGGCGCCGTGTAATTCTTTGTACCTAACAGATCGATGCGTTCAACCGGTGTACTGATTTCCTGGATGCCGGCTATTTTAACCGAGCCAAAGTCGATAATTTTTATATGTCCATCATTCGTCAGCATAATGTTTTCAGGCTTCAGGTCGCGGTGCAGCATTTCCATACGATGAAAAACGCGCAGGCCGTTAATGATCCGCTCCACGATGTCAGCAACTTCATATATGTCAGGGTCGGGGTGTTCAATAATCCACTGCCTGAGCGTAATGCCTTCGATGTATTCCATAATGAAATACAGAAAATTTCGCTGCCTGGGTAACTCATATAC
>DAOWLL010000290.1 GCA_030641945.1 Gammaproteobacteria bacterium
CTCACACATTATCCCCCGGGTCCTGAAAATCCTTGATATCGATGATCAGGCAGGCTTTTTGATCATGAAGGTAAACTTGCCATCTTCTTCACCACTGGACAGCAGTTCATTGCCAGTCTGTTTGCAGAAGGCTTCGAAATCCTTAACAGAACCTGGGTCAGTTGCGATAATTCTCAGTACCTGGCCTGCATCCATCGCAGAAATCGCTTTTTTGGCTCTCAGGATTGGTAATGGGCAGTTCAGGCCTGTTGCATCGAGTTCGCTATCAAAGTCGCTCATGGTAAAACCTCTTGATTTATATAATTATGTGAACGATCACTAACATAAGTGAACGTTCACTAACTTACGTGGTTCAATAGTTGAAGTCAAGCCCGATTTCGGACTTATTTTACGCGTTTGGACCAGTATCCGGCGAGAATGGAACCGGAAAGATTGTGCCAGATGCTGAAGATCGCGCCTGGTAGTGCAGCTGTGGCTGTAAAGTACTTGCTCGCGAGGGCAACTGCGAGACCGGAATTCTGCATGCCGACCTCGATGGCGAGAGTGCGGCATTCTGTTGGGCTGTAGCCGAGCAGGCGGCTGCTGAAGTAACCCAGAAACAGGCCGGCGCTATTATGCAGAATAACGGCGATAAGGACGGCAGAGCCAATCTGGTGAACATGATCGGCATTCAATGACACGATAATTGCTATGATGAAAACGATAGCGATAATAGAAAGCAGCGGGAAAACAATTCTGACAGGTTTTAAAATCTTGCCAGCAACGTGGTTAAGCAAGACCCCTGCGCTAACCGGGACAACAACCATGTAGACAATGCTGAGCAGCATATCCAGCGCTGGAACATTGATGCTTTTACTAACAAGTTCGGCTGTCAGCGCTGGCGTTAAAATAACGGCCAGAAGGGTGGAGATGGCAGTCAAGGTGATCGATAGCGCGACGTTTCCACGTGCCAGATAGCAGATAACATTTGAGGCAGTTCCACCAGGGCATGTACCCACCAGGATCATGCCTGCGGTCAAAACCGGGTCGAGTCCCATGATATTTGAGAGGCCAACGGCCGTTAACGGCATAATGGTGTATTGAAGAACGATGCCCGCGAAAATTAATCGTGGCATTTGTAACACATAACTGAAATCGGACAGGTGCAATGTCAGTCCCATACCGAACATGACGACTGACAACAGCGGGACAATCCAGGATTCGTATGCACTGAATAGTTCCGGATATTGCCAGGCCAGCAACGAGAAAATGATGGCCCAGAGAGGGAATAGTTGTGTGAGTCTGCCCAACATTGAATTCAGACCGGGCCAGGTTGTACGCATAGATGACCGTCTTCTATCACCAGTTCGACTGCTTGCAGGTGGTCACCAACACAGGGCCCTGCAATGCAGGCACCGGTATCAATTTCAAACAAGGCATCATGCGTCGAACACTGGATAAACGTATTATCCATATCGAGAAACTGGTCTTGCTGCCAGTCAAGGTTAGCGCCGGTGTGCGGACAGCTGTTTATATAGGCGCTAAATGCGCCGTCCTTGTGTACAACGAACAGTGAGATAACTTTACGGCCCTGCTTGATTTCAAAAGATTTTGAGCCCGGATCACCGATTGCGTCTGTATGGCAGAGCGGTATGGTCAAGATAGTTCCTGTGTCGGTGTCTGGGCTGTAAGATAACAGGCTTCGAATTTAGCGAAGTGTCATTATAACGGCAGCAATGCTTGCACAAAAGGTACAGCACCACTAATGGATGAAATTATATGGGTGATCCTGGCGTTGATCGTGGCAGCGGTCATCGGCTTGTTCATGATCGGCGCACGTTTGATGCGTATGGACGGCCGTGCAGATTCCCAGGCCAGGCAATTCGACAACATTAGCGATCAGCAGGCACGCTCACGTGAAGCACAGCTAAAAGGCCTCGCTGAAATGCAGGCCAAGCTGGAACAGCGTTTTGGTGACATGCAGCAGGGTATAGAGAAGCGCCTTGGTGAAATGTCGCAGACCAGCATAGAGAGGCTGGCTAAATCCAACGACCAGATCCAGGAAACCTTGCATAAACGCCTGACCGAAATCAGTGGCCAGGTTGAAACAAGATTGAACAAAGGTTTTGAAAAAACCAACGAGACCTTTACCGATGTGGTGAAGCGTCTCGCATTAATTGATGAGGCGCAGAAAAAGATCACCGAGCTGTCATCCAGTGTTGTCAGCTTGCAGGAAGTACTGAACGACAAGCGCTCAAGAGGTGCGTTCGGTGAAGCGCAGATGATGCTGCAGGTGCGTAATGCTTTGCCGGAAAACGCTTTCGAAGAGCAATTCAAGCTCTCAAATGGCACGCGTGTTGATTGTATGCTGTTCCTGCCTGAGCCCACCGGAAATCTCGCCATTGATGCCAAGTTTCCACTGGATTCATATAAGACCATGATGAATCCCGATGTGCCGCAGTCAGACCGCCTTAGCGCAGAAAGGCAGTTCAAACAGGACATCAAGAAGCATATCAATGATATCGCCGATAAATACATTATCCCCGGCGAAACTTCTGATGGTGCGCTGATGTTTTTACCCGCTGAAGCGGTGTTTGCAGAAATTCATGCACATCAGCCGGGCCTGGTTGAAGAGGCGCAGCGGCGGCGTGTGTGGATGGTTTCACCGACGACGATGATGGCAGTGCTGACGACAGCGCGTGCCGTGTTAAAAGATTCTGCAACCAGAAAGCAGGTACACTTGATTCAGGAGCATCTGATCAAGCTATCTACAGATTTTGACCGTTTCAGAAAGCGCATGGACAGTCTGTCCAAACATATCCAGCAGGCTAACAAGGATGTTGAAGAAGTGAATACATCGGCACGCAAGATCAGCAGTCGCTTCGAGAAGATTGAGAAAGTTGAGCTAAACGATGAAGATGATGCTGAAATGCTTGAGCAATAATGCATGGGTAAAAGGATGAATAATAGAAAACTGAGTCCAGCGAGGCAGGCCCATGAGTGATCATTTTTCCCAGGTATCCAGAACAATTCTGGTGCTGGCTGCAGTCATTATTGTTATCGCAGGCATGAGGCAGTCAGCGTCGCTGCTCGTGCCATTTTTATTATCAGTTTTCATTGCCGTGCTGAGCTTGCCGGCAATGAATAGTCTGGAAAGGCATGGCCTGGGAGCCGGGTTGTCACTGCTGGTGGTCATTCTGGGTGTGTTGATTGCAGGTTTCCTGTTGTCATTACTGATTGGTTCATCAATTGATGACTTCAGTCGAGCTCTGCCTGGGTATCAGCAGAGCATTTCTGAGCAAAAGAACGAGTTGATTGAATGGCTGGCGGGTTATGGACTTGCTCTACCGGCTTCAATCGGTGGTGATATTCTGGACCCTAATGCGGCTATACGGTTGTTGTCATCGATCTTCAAAAGCTTTGGCTCGGTGCTGGCGAATTCGTTCCTGATTTTTATCACGGTAATATTTATTCTGCTTGAAGCAAAGAGTTTTTCTAAAAAGTTTGCACAGATATCAGACAAGAAGTCTGAGTTCATGGAAGATTTTGTTAATAAGCTGAACGGTTATATGGGAATCAAGACATTGACCAGTGTCATTACCGGTGTTCTCGTCACATTATTGCTATGGATACTGGGTGTCGATAATGCGCAGCTCTGGGGAGTAATGGCGTTCCTGCTCAATTTTGTACCCAATATAGGTTCTATAATTGCAGCGGTTCCGGCA
>DAOWLL010000385.1 GCA_030641945.1 Gammaproteobacteria bacterium
AAACACTTAAGCATTCGCTCAAGCGGCAACATCCATGCAGGTGCTTTATGCGCAACCTGGTGGTAATAATCCAGGGCCTTTTGATACCGTTCGTCGGAAAATTCAATATCACCGAGATAGAGGTATGCAATGGTCGAGTTTTTATCCCCTTTACTGATGCCGCTAAGCAAATGCCGGTTCTGATCCCGTTTGTCAACGTCACCCAGTTGTTCGATAACAACCGAGATCAAAACGTCTTCATGATTGGCATAATCACCGGATAATCCGCTTATCAATGACATGGCTGTTGGTACATCGCCAGACACAGCACTGACTTGCGCCAGCGCAACCTCAGCGAATATCCGCTGCTCACTTCCTTCCTCCAATGCATCCAGAGCATTGATCAGTTTCTGGATCGTCACGGGACTCAGTTGTTTTTTCCGGTGTAAAAGACCGATGCTGTCGCGCGCAAGATCAAATCGATAGGCACCATTCCTGGTCTCCGCCTCCCGTAAGAATTCTCTCTTGGCACTCAAATCACCTGAACAAAGCGCAGATATATAATAAGCATCAGCCAGATCAGGCCAGTCGGTAATCAAACGCTTGACCCTGTGCTTGCCCTTGTCAAACTCTCCCTTGCCCAGCTCTGTCACTGCCCTTGTCAGTTCCTGATAATAAGCGACATTACCGCAATATCCTGTCAGGAGTTCATGGATGTAATCCCCCACAAAGCGAAAAGCCAGCGGTGTGAAACCACTGGTCACTGCCCTCGATATAGTAGTAAGAGAAGGTCTTCCAAGCTGTATTGTTATACTATTGATGACTGTCGCCGGGTCGATCCATAACCGGTCTGCGGGCACTTCGACAAAATAGTCGATATCGATATCCAGATAATATCCGGCTTCGATTTCCAGGAATTCAAGATCATCATAATCACAGATGGTTATATCCAAACCGAGCATCCTGCCATGCAGGGCATTTTTTCCCACCTGGCTGAATCCGGTTAAATCGTCAAAATCGAGACCATCCATCTGCTGTATATAGTCGACTAACGACGACGAGTAATGACGAGGTATATGGGGTGGAGCAACCCAGATCAGGCGCTCGATATAACCGAGTTGCTGGGCAGCATAAAGGAAATTCTCAATGCCATAGGCAAAACGCGGTGAGAGATTAAGGTGATTGGGAGCTTCGAGTGCCTGAAATTCCTCCAGTTTAGTACACGCTTGCAACCTTGCTATACGCTCAGCAGATATATGTTGCAGGTCCAGGTGCGCATCCAGGTAAACTACAGTATTGGGGGACGAATGATGCTGCCACCAGACAGGCAAGGTCGATGAGTGTTCCTCGAATAAATGGATGTTAGTGTTTTCGTTCATGATCCCTTCCAGAGAAAATCTTCAGTAAGGCATCGGTTTGCAGGCGCGGAATTGACCGATAGTAAAAGCCCCGGCCGCCATCGCCATGCCCAGTCTGAGCAGCCCCTTTAAAGTAAGCCGCAACAGAGGACTAGGGGTATCCTGAATTTCCCTTCGCAATAACAAATGGTCCTTTTCAGTGATTGCAAATCCCTTGTGCAACGGCATCAGGGTCTGCATGTCGGATATTTTTATATCGACCAGATTGGCAGACTCCATCAGTCTTTGATATTCCGTTACATCACCGAGCGTGGGAATAGCCCATGCTTTACAAATGGGATCTATCCAGGTTTTGTTTGCTTCGAGATCAGACAGGTCGGTGGCCAGCCAGTCCTCTCCCGCAAGACGCCCACCGGGTTTCAAAACACGGTAGACTTCATGGAAAAACTTCTGCCGATTTGCAAAATGACAACTGGATTCAAAAAAACAAACCACATCAAAACTGTTATCCGGATAGGGTAAGGATTCGGCATGACCAAGATCGATACTTACCTCAGTCTTTTGTTTTTGTGCCATCTGTTCTGCCAAATGCTTTTGTTCAGCCACTGGCGTTAATCCCGATACCCGGCAGGAATATTTTCGATTCAGGTAAATAACGCTGGCACCTATTCCACAGCCAACATCCAGCACGTAATCGTTTGCCTGGATACCAACCGAACTCGCGATATAATCGATCATCCTTTCCTGGTCTCGAGGCGAAACACCCTTATCCTCTTCACGATAAAAACCGGTATGCCAGTGTATACCCAGAAATTCCAAATATATGGGTATACAACGCCGGTAATATTCATCGATCAATTCAGGGGACTGGTTTCCCTCACCTTCAATTAATTCTACAAGATGACTATCGCTAAGTGTCCTGGTGTCCATCAAACATACTCGAGACTACTGTACTTTTGTGCTCACAGTGTAACAAAGTGGAGAAGAATCAAATGCCATGTCTTGATTGTGACCTTCATTCTTGCCGGCATTATTCAAATCGGTGCTGAATCAGCAACGATAGAATTTACCATGACCATAAAGTACAGCTACGCTCTATTCAAAGGGATAACATCTAAACCATTTACGGGTGCCTCCGAAATTACTCTCGGTTTCATCAAACCGGGTATATTCGTTGATCTAGGATTATGACTTTTTCTAAGGATTTTTGACGTATCTTGCTGGTTTTTGATGGAAGGTAAAAACTAATAAATGGCGCCGGGGCCGGACGGGTGGTGTACGTAACACTTTGATGAGCCAATTGGACATGATCCAGGCAACTTCACACCCAGAGAATATTCAAGTTGTATAAGTTGATAAGATTATCGATTCAGCAGATAGTGCTGGCAGCCTTGTGTACTAATGCCGAAGCTGATAACAATAGGCAAATATTCGATCTAACCGTATATAGCTCCGTATATATATAATATATTCTATTAGTTATGTATTATATATGGCGGAGAGCGAGGGATTCGAACCCTCG
>DAOWLL010000055.1 GCA_030641945.1 Gammaproteobacteria bacterium
AAGAAACGCTATACAATGAACTGGAAACATTGAAAAGCAAAACTGCGCCGATGTTCGATGCGGGTGATTATGAAGCAGCTTTGCGTGATTTGTCTGCTTTACGAAAACCCGTCGATGATTTTTTCGATAACGTGATGGTTATGACCGATAACATGGATGTGCGTAACAATCGCATTGCTCTGCTGAATAAGATGAGTACCTTGTTTATGCGTGCAGCTGACCTGTCGCGCTTGCATCAAGTCTAATAATGAAGCTGATAATTCTCGATAGAGATGGTGTCATCAACCAGGACTCGGATGACTACATCAAAAGTCCAGATGAATGGATTCCTATACCTGGCAGTCTAGATGCAATTGCCCGGCTAAACCATGCGGGTTATTCGGTAGCCATAGCCTCAAACCAGTCGGGCATCGCCAGGGGATATTTCAGCCTGGAAACACTTGCGGCGATGAGCGTTAAAATGAATGACATGCTGTCACCGTTGGGCGGTAGAATCGATGCCCTTTTTTTCTGCCCGCATGGGCCCAAAGATGGCTGTGACTGCAGAAAGCCCAGGCCAGGAATGTTGACCGATATTGGCAATCGATTTCAGACCAGCCTTGGTAAAGTTTTATTTATTGGCGATAACATCAATGATGTACACGCAGCCCAGGCGGCAGGTGCGAAGCCGGTGATTGTCAGGACAGGTAAAGGCGAGCAAACAGCCGCCACGATTGCTGAAAATAATATAAACAACATACCTGTTTATGATGACCTGGCTGACGTTGTTAATTCCATTCTTGAAGACCACAGTTAATTTATGTCAACTGATAAAACACCTTCAAAAGCTGAATTATATATTCGTTCCAGCATCTACTGGATCCTGATGGTATCGACGGGGGCGGTAATTGGCTTACTCACTGTGTTCACGTTTCCTTTTCCCGTTGATCAGCGTTACAAGTTTGCGCGCTCATGGGCTTTGCTGAATCTCTGGCTGCTCAAACATATCTGCAAATTAAGTCATACCATTGAGGGCAAGGAAAACATACCGAATGAGGGTGTGGTAGTGCTGAGCAAACACCAATCAACATGGGATACGATGATACTGCAGGTGATTCTACCGCCGCTGCGCTGGGTGCTAAAACGTGAATTGCTGCGGGTGCCGTTATTTGGCTGGGGTCTTGCAATGATGAAACCCATCGCGATTGATCGCTCAGCAGGGCACCGGGCGGTGGCGCAGCTGATCGAACAGGGTGGGCCGATGCTGGATGATGGCTATTGGGTGATCGTTTTTCCCGAAGGCACCCGCATGCACCCGGGCCAGAAGAGACGCTATAAACAGGGCGGTTCAATTCTTGCAGTAGAAACAGGTCACCCGGTTGTGCTGATTGCACACAATGCCGGTGAATTCTGGCCCAGGCACAGCTTTCTTAAATGGCCTGGTACCATCACGCTCAGAATTGGCCCGGTTATCGATACCAGGGGCAAGACAGCAGAGCAAGTCACAAATATCGCGCATGACTGGATCGAAGGGCAGATGAAGGAAATCAGCGATCCCTCACGCTGGAACCGCTGAAAAGCTTTATATCCACAGATCAACGCAGATAAACACGGATAATTCATGTTTTGGTAGGAGCGGCTTTAGCCGCTAATTATGTATGATCGCGGCTAAAGCCGCTCCTACATATACCTTAATTAATCTTTGCGCCTCTGCGGTTAGTTATATCCCAAAAAGTTCTTGCGCATTCTTTGTTGTCTGTCTGGCAATTTGTTCTAAAGGCTCATCCCTCAGCTCACTTAAGCACTTCAGTACATTGACCAGGTAGGCCGGTTCGTTGCGCTGGTTGAAGTGGTCGGCATCGGGCTGATCGGGCGCATCTGTTTCCAGCAGGATTGAGCCGAGAGGAATATCACTGGCCGTCGCGCGTAATTTTCTGGCGTTGTCATAGGTAATGGCGCCGCCATAGCTGATATAGAAGCCCAGGTCTATTAATTGCATTGCCTGCTCATAGCTGCCCGAGTAGCTGTGTACCATGCCACGTAAGTCCGGATAATTTTTTATCAAATGAATGACATCTTCGGTTGCGCGCACAGAATGGATCACTACGGGTTTGCCCGTCACGTGTGCTATCTCGAGTTGCGCATTGAAAAATTTCAGCTGTAGCGCCTGGTCTGCCTGATCTTTACGGTAGTCGAGGCCGCATTCACCAATCGCAACACAGTCATTATTATCCAGCCAGTGGCTTAGCTGCAGGATGTCATCATCAGTGTGCTCTCCTGCCAGGTAGGGGTGCAATCCATAGCAGGCGTGTACTTGTGTATTGCTGTTACAAATTGCACGTATAAGGCCCCAGTTGCTGTGTCTCACACCGGGTATGACGAATTGATTGATGCCCTTGCTGCGGGCGCGTTCAATAACTGAGTTCCTGTCGCTGTCGAAAGCGTCAAAATCGAGGTGGCAATGGCTATCGATGAGATCAAGCATATCCTGATTTTACATGGTTTCTGTATGGAAAAATCCGTGTGATCACCGCCAAAACGTCAGGCCTCGTCTATACTCGACCTATTACCCTAGAATTTTCGGGTGAGTTTTATCGTTGCCCGTAGAACATTATTAATAACCACGGATTCAGTGACTTAAGTGGAAACACAGACAGAGAAAAAAGTCAGCACACTTTACCTTAAGGAAGGCATGTATGTTTCTAGCCTTGACCGGCCCTGGCTAGACACACCATTCCTGATGCAGGGTTTCATCATACAAGATCCTGATGAAATCTTGCTGCTCAAGAAATACTGTGAACATGTATTTATCGATACTGATAAAGGAGTTGATACCGAACAATATATCCATGAAGCCCAGAAGCTTAAATCCCATGAAAGGATTGAACGGTGCATTGTAGATAATACCAAGCTGGTTGAATACGTCGATACCAAAACCTCGACCGAGGAAATGCCGGTTGCCAGAATGGCTATTGATGATGCATCAAATCGAGTCGTGTCCCTGATGGAGTCTGTCAAATCGGGTAACAATGTTGACATCAAGCAGGTAAAAGGTGTTGTTGAGCCGATACTGGAAAGTATTGTCCGCAACCCGGAAGCGTTAATGTGGTTGACACAGATGCGCCACAAAGATTCATATACCTATTCGCATTCAGTCGACAACTGTGCGCTGGCTATCGCCTTTGGACGGCACCTGGGTCTGCCCAAGGATGATCTGAATACATTGGCCACAGGTTTGCTGGTGATGGATATTGGCAAAATGAAAATCCCTCCCGAGGTGCTGAATAAAACCGAGCCTCTGACCGAAGATGAATTCAGGCTGGTAAGAGGCCACGTTGGCCACAGTGTTGATATTCTGAAGAAATCTGAAGGTATTGGCGTTGATATCATCAATATTGCACTCACTCACCATGAACGGTTTGATGGCAGTGGTTATCCAAGCGGCCTGGTGGGTGTGCAGACGCCGGTCTATGGTCGTATCGCAGCAATTATTGACTGCTACGATGCGATGACAAGCAAGCGTCCGTATGGGAGCCCTGTGTCAGCGTATGCTGCATTACAGGAAATATATAACTGGCGTAACAAGTACTTTCAGGAAGAGCTGGTCGAACAGTTCCTGCAATGTCTTGGTGTATTTCCAACAGGTTCCCTTGTAGAAATGCACTCTGGCGAAGTCGCTATCGTCATGGCACAGAACAAGACTCGTCGCATGAGTCCACAGATTATGCTGCTGCTGGATAAAAACAAAAAGGCCTATTCTGAGTACCAGGTGATAAATTTGAATAACCAGCCTTCCGAGTATGATGAAAACCCGTTAACAATTTTCCGTGGACTTGATCCGGGTGCTTACGGCATCGATTCAGCTGAGTTTTATCTATAGTGCTAATGCGCTAAAAACCCACGGATATTTCATACATGTATATGCGCAAAGACTTTCTGCAGCACATCGATAAGCTGCTTGAGCAAGCAAGAAAAGAAAAGGGTGTGCTTGCATATCTTGTCATCAAGATAAGACGTATCAAGGATATTAATACGGCATACAGCCTGCAAACAGGTGATGAATTATTGCAGCGTCTGGAGAAACGTTTTAGAAAAGTTATGCGACCAAGTGATGTTCTGTCGCGTACCGGCGACAGCGAATTTGGCATGGTGCTGCCATCACTGAACAATGTATCGCATGCGTTGCTGGCGGCAAACAGGATTGTGCATGAAGGTGAGAAGCCGCTAGAGTTCGAATCACATTTTATCGAGCCCAACATCGCTGTTGGCGTTTCAATTGCGACTAACCATATCACACACGAAGGTCTTATTCAGAATTCGACCATCGCATTGATGGAAGCTGAAAAGAATAATGAAAGGTACAGGTTGTATGAGCCTGAAATAGACCGCACGCTGCCACCCAAGCTGGTTCTTGAAAATGAAATGCATTATGCCTACGAGCATGATGAGTACAGTTTGTGTTTTCAGCCCAAGATTGATATTGCGAACCAGCGTCTTGATGGTGCAGAAGCGTTGATACGCTGGCACAGTTCCAAATATGGCCTGGTCAATACCCAGTATTTTGTCGACATCCTGGAAGAAAGCACCCTGTTGATGCCGGTTACAAAATGGGTGCTCAATATGTCTCTGCGTAAATGCCTGGAGTTCCAGAAGATAGTTAGTGATTTCAAGATTGCAGTAAACCTGTCGCCGGCGCTGTTGACCAATGATGAAATTATCGATGTTGTTGCCAGTGCGATTAATATCTGGAATATCGATCCTTCGAGCCTGGTGCTTGAAGTTACCGAAGGTGCCATGATGAAAAATCCGGCGCTGAGTATGGACATACTGAAAAAACTGGATGCTCTTGGTGTAGGTGTATCAATAGATGATTTTGGAACCGGCTATTCATCATTGTCGTACCTGAAACACCTGCCTGCAAGGGAAATCAAAATTGACAGATCATTTGTAATGAATATGCTGGATGATCCGAAAGATAAAAGTATTGTAAAAGCCGCCATCGACCTGGCGCATAACCTTGACCTGCACGTTGTCGCCGAGGGCATCGAGCAACAGGGTATGCAGGATTCATTGACGGATATGGGCTGTGATTATGGCCAGGGCTACCATATTGCCAGGCCCATGCCGGAAGATGCTCTTAAACAGTGGTTAAGTGAATCACATTGGGTCAAGCGTACAGCCTGAATATTTGATCACAATAAAAAAGGCCGGTGTACCGGCCTTTTTTATTTATTGCAAGGATGTTCGCGCTATCGCGATTTCCTCGCTTTTTCGATCATGTCATGAATGATCGGTGTCAGAATCAGCTCCATAGCCATTCCCATCTTGCCGCCAGGTATAACAATGGTGTTGCGGCGTGACATGAATGAGTTAGGGATCATGTTCAACAAATAAGGGAAGTCAGTGTTGAACTTCTTCGGATCCTGGAAACGAATCACGATGAAGCTTTCATCCGGAGTTGGGATATCGCGTGCAATAAACGGATTTGATGTGTCTACTGTGGCGATACGCTGGAAGTTGATGTCAGTCCGTGAGAACTGCGAAGTAATGTAATACACATAGTCATGCATACGGCGCAGGATGGTATCAACGATGACTGCTTCTGAATAGCCGCGCTCGGCATTATCACGGTGGATTTTCTGGATCCACTCAAGATTCACACTGGGTACCACGCCGACCAGCAGGTCAACCTGTGCTGCAACATCAACCTCGTCAGTGGCTATACCCCCATGCAGGCCTTCATAGAACATCAGGTCAGTGCCTGTTTGGATATCTTCCCAGGGTGTAAATTGACCCGGGCTCAGGCCTTCATACAGTTCGGCCTCTTCATCGCTGTGAAGGTAGAGGCGTTTTTGACCGGTACCGGATTCACCGTATGTTTTGAATAGTTGTTCCAGTTTGTCGAACACGTTGGCTTCAGGGCCGAAATGGCTGAAGTTAGTGTTGCCTTCAGTTTCAGCCTGGGCCATAGCTTCTTTCATTGCGGCACGGTCATAACGGTGAAAACTGTCACCCTCTATAATCACAGGTGTGATGTTTTCACGAATAAATATCGCCTCGAAAGCATGTTTTACGGTTGATGTGCCTGCTCCAGATGAGCCAGTGACAGCAACGATTGGGTGTTTGTGAGACATAAGATTTTCCTCAAGATTCAAGCTGTTTACAGCATATATACCGGCTGTAGTCTGAGTGCCGCTTCAAAAACGGCGTTATTGTAATTGTTTTCGCCCTTTTATGCAGCTTCATTCAAAACGTTCGCAGCATGGTGCAGGGCGTCAATCCTTTGCTGATACATATTACCGGCTTCGATATGGCGCAATACTTGTTGATCCTTCAGCATTTGGCACACATCGGGTCGTGCACCGACCAGAAATATATGGCGTCCGGCACTGATGGTGTCGATAATGATGTCTTCCAGCGCGCGTGCCGTGGTGAAGTCTATGGATGGTACTTCTGTCAGATCCAGCAGCATGATCTTATAGCCCGCAATCGATGCATGCCGTCTTACCATCGCCTTGGCCGAGGAGAAGCTCATCGGACCAGAGAGATGGAACAGCATTATCTGGCTGCTGGTGCTGGCCATGATCTGTTCTTCCTCGTCAGAAAGAGGAACTTCACCGGGCTTTGTGACAGCACTCATGCCGGCAATCTGCATATCGGTCATACGCTTCATAAACAGGAAGCTGGCCATGACCATGCCGATGCCAACAGCCAGCAGCAGGTCGATGCTGACGGTTATCACCAGTACCGTAATCATAATCAGTATGCCGGCTTTCGGAGCGACCTTGAGCCGTTTCAGATAATCCCAGTCGATGATATCGGTACCGACCTTGAGCAGAATACCGGCGAGTACCGCCTTGGGTATTTCACTGGCGAGTGAACCGGCGCCAAGCACGATTGCCAGCAATACCACGGCATGCAATGCACCGGATATCGGGGTGCGTCCGCCGGCCTTCACGTTCACCACGGTACGCATGGTTGCACCGGCACCTGGCAGGCCGCCAAACATGCCTGCGATGGTATTGCCGATACCCTGTCCGATCAGTTCGCGGTCAGATTTGTGCTGGCTACGGGTGATATTATCGGCCACCAGTGAAGTTAATAATGAATCGATAGCGCCAAGTCCGGCCAGGGTCAGCGCCGAAGCGATCATGGTCATCAGCAGGCTCATGTCGATGGTGGGTAAGCTGAATTCGGGAAAGCCGGTGGGGATGTCACCGATGATAGGTGTACTACCGGCTGGCAAAAACAGCATATAGGTCAAAGTGCCAACAAAAAGGGCCAGTAAGGGTGACGGCACCAGGCGATTGAGTTTGGGTAGAAATGCCGGTACACCGTAGACAACTGCAAGCACAACCACACCCAGCAGCAGAGAAATCGTGTCCATGTTGCTGATCGCATCGGGAATAGCCTGTGCGGCCAGCAGCGGTTTTGAAATGCCTTCCTGTCCCAGCAGTGGACCAAACTGCAGCAGGATAATGATGACGCCGATGCCGCTCATGAAACCCGATACTACCGGGTGCGGTACCAGCTCGATGTATATACCCAGTTTCAACAGGCCGAATCCAATCTGGAACAGGCCGCCCATCATCACGACGGTGAAGGCAATCGCCGCGCCATGCATTGGATCATCGGGGAACATGCCGGTGTACTGGGTGAAAATTGCCGCCATGACCACGGTCATGGGGCCGGTCGGGCCGGAGACCTGCGACGGGGTGCCGCCAAACAGGGCGGCGAAAAAGCCCACGAAGATCGCGCCGTACATACCGGCTATCGGTCCCACGCCCGAGGCGACACCCATCGCCATCGCCAGCGGCAGTGCGACCACGGCCGCAGTCAGGCCGCCATAAATGTCACCGCGAATATTATTGAAATGGATTCCGTTAACCAGTTGCATGATGAAATCGCAGTTAGACTGAAAAAAAGAGCGCGAATACTACCACATACGCCCTGGTTGAACTTGATCTGGAACAGGCTTTAACCCGCATTTCTCACCAGGATTTGGAATTTTGGGGCAAGCTGGCAAAGCAGGTTGGACGATCGCCCGCGGATGCATAACCATAGCTATGGATTAAGGGGGATCGTCCAGGATGCGACGCCAGCTTGTTCCAAAAACCAAATA
>DAOWLL010000399.1 GCA_030641945.1 Gammaproteobacteria bacterium
GCTTACGATAAAACCAAAGAATCGGTTATAGAAAAGAGTGAGAAGATAATCGATAAAACTAAAGATGCAATAAAGTAAACTTTGCCGATGAGTAAAGGCGTTAAGAAAATACCGGTGCAAGATTACCAGTGTCGAACACTGCCTACATCCAGATGAACAAAGTCAGAACTGGAATAATAACCAACACCGCCGCCCTTTAGTGCAATTGCGGCTTTGCGTAGCTGGCTGGTATCAAAACCTGGCAGGCGGACATCAATGGCCTGTCCAAGCATGTGATAACTGCGCTTGGCCACACCTGAACTGCGCTTGTTCAACAGCTCATTGGTTGCAGGCGAACGGTAACCAGAAATCACATGAAACTCTCCCTGGTGCTCAACTGTGCCCTGCAGCTGATAGAGCAGATCGAGTAATTTCGGGTCCATGGAACTTGAGATGCCGGCACGATGGTCCCTGAGTAACCAGCTAATTTCCTCGATACCATCATCGAGGTAGTTTCCGTCAGACCAGAAGGTGGCGGAAAGTTTTTCACCGGTATGGGTGTTGTAGAAAGACAGTTTACGATCACGCACACACACAGGAACAGGAACAACTGACGCGATAGCGCCGGGGGCTGCTAATGTCATTGCAGCTCCGGCAATGGAGGTCAGGAAACCTCTACGGGACAACTTGATACGACCAAATTCTTCAGCTTTTACAGACATTACGACGACTAATTTTCCAACGGATAACAACTATATAGGGTAATTATCCTGATTTTAAAGGATTTTTATGACGAACGGCATAAAAGCTGTGCAATTCACACGATTCCGCCACGCTAACTATCGAAGGCATTATTCAACAGGGCATCACGGCCATAAACATCATGCCTGAAATTCATGCTGCCATCCTGATCGACCCAGGCAGTCCAGTACACAAGGTAAATCGGCATTGCAGTCGGTAAGGTAACGCCCTGGTTGGTACCCAGGTGGATATTCGCCAGCACCGTCTCTTCCATCTGCTGACTGCCATCGTTCAATAAATAGGCCGCCAGCCGGACCGGATCTTTTACCCGGATACACCCCGAACTGAAGGCACGCACGACCCGGTCAAACAGGTGCTTGTCGGGTGTACCATGCAAATATATTGCATACGGATTGGAGAAAATAAACTTGATCCTGCCCAGCGCGTTTTTCGGCCCCGGATCCTGGCGCAACCAGAATGGAAAATGATCTTTGTCCAGATTGTCCCAATTCACTGATTGTGGGTTAATCTCCTTAGGATTTGCCCAACCCCTGTATAGCTTGATTGATTTTCTCTCAAAATAGGAAGGGTCGCTAATCTGTCGCGGGATAATATCCTCAATTGCCAAATTCGTAGGAATCGTCCAGTATGGATTGTATTCCATATAACTGACCAGGCCGGAAAAAGTGGGTGTAGCGCGGTAGGACTTACCAATAATGACAGGCATGGACAACACTGATGAACCGTTCTCCATGAGGTAAAGCTCAAAGCCGGTCATATTGACCATCAGGTACCGTTTTCCCAACTTGCGAGGCAGCCAGCGCCAACGCTCCATGTTGATGCGAATCTGCCTGATCCTTTCAGCAACCGTGATATTCATTGACCTGCGCGTTTGCGGCCCGACCTTGCCGTCCGCCTCCAGGCCATGCCTCAGCTGGTAACGCATAACTGCTTCTTCAAGCCAACGATCATATATATCCATGCCAGGAAAGGGATCCTCGACCATGTCTCCTGTCGTTTCCAGCCGCCGTCTTATTTGCAGCACCTGCTTATGCTCCATACCGCGCTCCAGAACCGGGCCCCACTCAAGCCTTTGCCATCCACCCTGCTGTGCAAGATCACGATGAAGACGCAATTGTTTTCTTAATGACTGGTAACCGGAATGCAGGGGTGGAAGTTTTTTCAATAATACTTCTATGGAACCTTTCTTTGCTACATCTGCAAACAGGCTGCCGATATCCAGCGGTTTGTTGTGAATGTACCAATCTGCATCCAGCTCGCCAGGATCAAACCTGCCTGAGTAGACATCATTGCTATAACGATACAAGGCTGCGGACAATAACAGGTCGAGTTGTACGGATTCACCCAGCCCTGTTGAACTCAAGTTCTTCTTTATTTCTTCAAGGTAGTAATCAGAAGGGTCCAACCCTTCATCTTCGGCGTGGATAATGACGCCTATTAAATCATAGGCCCGATTTAGCCGGCCCTTTTCATTTGACCACAGGGGTTTATATCTGCGTGCTCGATAAAACTCCAATACAGCTGATTCATTCAGTCCACGCAGGCGATCCGGGTTGCTTTTCAGTAACTGCTCAAGATAGATTGATGAGTGTGACCACCATGAAGTATCGGCCTGCACAGTGGCAGAAAGGAACAGGCATAACAGTAAAAATGCCTTCAGCATACAGAAAAATCCTGCGACGGAATTAGACATGATTGAGATTGAACAGCGGAGCCAGGTCACAATTGAGTCTAATATAAGCGAAAACCGTGACCTGATCCCACTTTTATAAAACCCACAAGCCTGATTCAACACTTCTCCCTCCACTTTTACGGGTCTTCACCACATCCAGTGGTTAAAGATTCAAATGATTGCCACAGAGTCACAGAGAACACAGAGGTTTTAGCCGCCTGCCGCTACAGGGCCCCCGCAAAACCAGCGAATGATGTTGAGGGTGAATAGATGCTTATTGATTAACTTTTCACTGTCGGCTTTATGTTATATGAC
>DAOWLL010000223.1 GCA_030641945.1 Gammaproteobacteria bacterium
AACCAGCGCCCTGTAAATGGCCTCATCCTGCTGCAGCGCTTGAGTGGCCCCCTCTGTGACTGCGACAGGCCCGTCATCAGTAAAGTCAATGAGCTCGATGGCCGCTTCAAATGCTGCTGACCTGCGAATAACATTACCTGTGCTGTCAACAACCAGCGATTCCCCATCAAATACAAGCTCATCCTGGCCACCCACCATATTGACATAGAACATTGGCAGGCTGTTCTCCCTGGCGCGTTGTTCCAGCATATGCACTCTCTCATCATATTTACCACCATGAAAGGGAGACGCATTGATCACGATAACGGCATCTGCGCCAGCGGCTTTTGCTTCAGCCACAGGCCCTGGCTCCCATGCATCTTCACATATCACAACACCAAAGCGGATTCCGTTAAGGGCAACAACGCTGGTCTCATTACCGTGAGAAAAATAACGCACTTCATCGAATACAGAATAATTCGGCAAAGACCGCTTATGGTATTCAGTAATACATTCGCCGTTACGCAACCATACTGCGGTGTTATATAACTTGCCCTGATGTTTCGCTGGAAGACCAAGTACGATATCGACAGCCGGGACCGCTTGTTTTATGTTCTCAACGGCTGTTTCAACCTGAGTGATGAATCCTGCACGGTAGAGTAAATCTTCAGGCGGATAGCCCGTCAGCGCCAGTTCCGGAAAAATCACCAGACCCGCCCCCTGGCTGGCAGCGGTACGTGCAAGCTCGATGATCTTTCTAGCATTCCCATTGATGTCGCCGGCAAGAAAATTATCCTGTACCATGGCAACCCTGACAGATTCACTCATGTATCATCTCTTTAGAATTCCAGACCCCTGATATGTTTCGTACTCTAATAATCATTGCAGCACTTCTGCTTGTATTTCTCATTATAAAGAACCGGCTTAACAGCAGGCGCCTGCAGCCGAAAAAACCAGGTTCGACAACAACGGACAATATGGTGAAATGTCTGCAGTGCGAAACCTATATCCCCAGAAAAGAAGCTATTATCTCAGGTACCGAAATATTTTGTTGTAAACAACATCAACGGGACTGGGAAAAAGGCCATAAAAACTGATACTGATAGCCTGATATTGAATCCTGACCAGCAAAATCCCAGCTGGCGATACCTGCGCCTGTTCAATTATTACAGAAGCGCGCTGGCGCTGCTTTTTCTGATATTGTATCTCAATGGATGGACAGAGCAGTTCATTCGTCCTTCTGATTATGATCAGCAATTGTTTTACTGGGCGTCTATCGGATACATATCTGCCTGTACCGTTTTCATGCTGAGCATGCATTTTCATAAACCCGGACTTGATACCCAGGTCGTAATTCAGACCTGTGTTGACGTAGTCATCATTATTGCCTTGATGCACGCCAGCGGCGGTATTCGATCGGGCTTTGGCATGCTGCTGATTATCAATCTGTCCCTATCCAGTATATTTTTAACAAGCCGTTTAACATTGTTCCTGGCAGCAGCGACGTCACTTGCATTGTTGGGTGAACATATCTATTCGCAGCTGGTAATACCTGATTACCGCGAAGCCTATGTGCAAACCGGTATTCTCGGCATCGTCATATTCGCCTTTGCTTTTTTAACATCGGTTATCGCCCGGCGCATGCGTGAGAGTGAGCAATTGGCCTCTGAGCGCAGCCGTGAACTTAAAAGCGTTATTCAGATGAACGAACATATTATTCGTAACATGCGCACAGGTATTCTTGTTGTCAACCCAAACGGTGTTATCGAGATGGCCAATAATGCAGCCATAAATCTGCTTGGATATACACATATTGATAACAACGCAACACTCAAGCAAATACTGCCTGAGCTGCACGAACGTTTTATTGAGTGGCAAAACAGTATTGAATATATTCAGCATAAGCCTGTACAGCAGAGCCATGGCCTTCCTGACCTTCAGCCCGGCTTTAGCCGCATTGAGCCCGCTGCCGGCAATAATAGTTCAACTCTTGTATTTCTCGAAGACGCCAGTCAACTCAACCAGCGCTTCCAGCAGGTCAGGCTTGCATCTCTGGGTCGCCTCACAGCCAGCATTGCACACGAAATACGAAACCCACTGGCAGCGATTCACCATGCATCGCAGCTGCTGGATGAAGTATTTGAAAGCGGGCCTGATAAAAAGCTGACTGATATTATCAATACCCAGGTTCAGAGATTAAATGGTGTTGTTGAAAACGTTCTACAACTTTCACGCCAGCAGCGCGGTACAGCCGAACATATTGAACTGCTTCCCTGGCTACACAAATTCAAAGCTGAATACATAGCTTCACAAGGGCTGGATAAACACCAGATTCAAATTTATGTCAAACCTGAAGACACAACCATACTGTTTGATTCAAGCCATTTACACCAGGTAATGTGGAATCTGTGCAGTAATGCAGTTAATCATTCCAGAATGCCCCTGGCTAATGTCACCATCAATTTTCAGGGCGGCATAGAGACAGAATCCAGCCAGCCATTCATAGACGTTATCGATAACGGGCCTGGTATTGATCCGGAAACTGCAAAACAAATTTTTGATCCATTTTTTACCACCAGCAATGAAGGTACCGGACTTGGTCTATACATCATCAAGGAAGTGACGGAAAGTAACCGTGCTAAAATACGCCATATCGAATTGCCCGCTGGCGGCACCTGTTTCAGAGTCTATTTTCTGCAGGCTCCTGAGCAGCAAATAAGTAAAGTTTCCAGTATTTGATAACTCAATGTTCAATAACCATGTCTTCAGCCACAGGGACATCTGATTAATGACAGCAAAACATGTGCTAATCATTGATGATGAGCCGGACATCTGTGAGCTCATCGAAATCACGCTTGCACGAATGGGGCTTAACTCCCGCTCTGCGATGAATGTTGCAGATGCCCTGAAACTGATAGAAGCAGAACATTTTGATCTATGCCTCACCGATATGCGGCTTCCCGATGGTGATGGCATTGAGATGGTCAAATATGTACAACAAAACCACCCGAACATTCCGATTGCTGTGATAACAGCGCATGGCAATATGGAGCTTGCTGTGAAAGCTCTAAAAGCGGGCGCATTTGATTTTGTATCAAAGCCTGTCGATATCCAGATTTTGAGGAACCTGGTGTCATCAGCCACGACCCTGCCCGGCGAAGATACCAGCGATTCCGATACAAGCAAGACAACCATAACCGGGCAATCGCTTGTAGTCGGTGCCCTGATAAGCAAGATTACTAAACTGGCACGCAGCCAGGCACCTGTGTTTATACACGGTGAATCCGGCTCAGGAAAAGAACGCGTCGCCAGAATGATTCACCAACAGGGTTCACGCTCCAAAGCACCCTTTGTTCCTGTCAACTGCGGCGCGATATCGGCAGAGTTGATGGAAAGTGAGTTTTTCGGCCACATCAAGGGAAGCTTTACCGGCGCGAACAACGCTAAAGAAGGCCTGTTCCAGGCAGCCAACGGCGGCACCCTGTTTCTTGATGAAGTTGCTGAACTGCCATTGAACATGCAGGTCAAGCTGTTGCGTGCAATTCAGGAAAAAGCGGTGCGACCGGTTGGCGCCGAGCATGAAATTCCGGTAGATGTGCGCATTTTAAGCGCCAGCCATACTAACCTTGAACAGCTCGTGGGCGAAGGTCAATTTCGTCAGGACCTGTACTACCGCATCAATGTAATTGACCTCATAGTGCCAAGCCTGCGCGACAGGCTTGAAGATATACCGCTACTGACTCAGCAAATGCTCAAGACAATAGCTGAAAAGTCCGGCCTTGAGAAAACACCCGGCATCAGCAAGGGCGCTGTTGAGGCACTGATGGATTACGATTTCCCGGGCAATGTTCGCGAACTGGAAAACATCCTGGAACGCGCACTTGCATTGGCAGATGACAACATCATCGGCACAAGTGACCTTGCACTGAACAAGCAGGCGCAAACACAAACACAATCACAAACGGCTGAAACAGTTGCCAGTTCACTTGATCTCGAAGGACAGGAAAAAAGCTCTATCATGCAGGCACTGGAAAAAACCCGATGGAACAAAACCGCTGCCGCCAGGCTGCTCGGCCTGAGCCTGCGACAGCTGCGTTACCGTCTTGAAAAATTTGGCATCGACTGAATTCATCCATAAATCAGCATCTTTTCGAATATTGTCCAACAAAATTGTCACATATTGACAATTCTGTCACTTCAAGGGCACGGTCACGACACAATCAGACTCCTTATATCTTTATGATTTTATTGGTTTTTTATTTTTTCCATGGTACTTGGCATGGCATCTGCTACATGAATAACAGCTTTCAACAATAAAGCGAAAAACAGATACATAGTTAGTTAACTAATTTCTCAGGAGAGAATCATGAAGAAAATCCAAGGTTTTACCCTTATCGAACTGATGATCGTTG
>DAOWLL010000017.1 GCA_030641945.1 Gammaproteobacteria bacterium
ATGAAGGAGCATGTTCTTACGCCGGATGCCATTGGTATTATGTACGAGGACATATTTGTTGAAACCACAGATAATCTCCAGCTTCATGGATGGAAGTTATTTTCCGAGGGTGAAGCTGAAGCAACATTACTATTTTTCCACGGCAATGCCGAGAACATCAGTACACATTTTGCCAACGTGTACTGGCTGGTGGCTCTCGGATACGATGTCTATTTATTCGATTATCGTGGCTATGGGCAATCAGAGGGTGAGGCTGAGCTAGATCCAATCGTTGATGATATGCAATTGTTGATTGGGCATGTGCTTGATGATCTGCCGGTGAGTCAAAAACTCATCGTCATGGGACAGAGCCTGGGAGCCAGCCTGTCTATATACTCGGTGGCACACAGCCAGCGCCAGGACAGGCTTGCAGCACTGGTTTCAGTCGCAGCGTTCAGTGACTACCATGAGATCGCGCAGGATGCGCTGTCGAGTAGCTGGCTGTTCTGGCTGTTTCAATGGCCGCTTTCAAAAACGATCAGTAATAGCTACAGCCCGGTTGAATCTGTTGACAGGGTATCGCCAGTGCCGATTTTTATCATGCACAGTCAGGAAGATGAAATTATCGGGTTTTATCATGCAGAAAAACTTTATCAAGCTGCATTGGAGCCAAAACAGTTGATTAGGCTTGATGGCGGTCATAATGTTACATTCAACCTCGACATCAACAGGCAGCAATTGCTGGAAGTTCTTCAATCTGTAGCCGTATACTGATTGAGTATAAAGCTGGTGTATCGATATGGTGCGGCTAACCCTCGACGTTCTGCAGCCAGCTGTATTTCTGCCATCGATTCTATTTCTAGCAAACAATGCCTTAAGGATGGTAACTTATAGAAATGATGTTGATAAGGTTATCGATAGTATTCCTGGCAGGTTTGTTAATCACAGGCTTTGCATCCAGTGCCAGAGTATGGGCCAGTTCAAATGTGGTGAATGTTGGTGTGCTCGCTCATAGAGGTGTGGATGCATGTATCCACACCTGGAGCCCAACAATCCGCTACCTCACTGAACAAATTCCAGCAAACGAGTTTCGACTATTACCTCTTAATCTGGATGAGATGTCTGATGCAGTCGAACAGGGTAAGGTGGATTTTATTCTGACAAATCCGGGAAACTACGTTGAGCTGGAGAGGCGATATAACATTACGCGAATCACAACGCTTAGAAATTTACGGCATGGCTATCCTTATACACAATTTGGATCTGTAATTTTCGTACGGGCAGACCGCAATGACCTGCGTTCACTTACTGACTTGAAAAATAGATCATTTGGCGCAGTAGACAAAGCGGCATTTGGAGGCTTCCAGATGGCCTGGCGAGAATTAAAAGATGCCGGCATCAACCCGTTTAAGGATCTCTCTGACATCCGGTTCCTTGGATTTCCACAAGATAATATCGTGCTGAGTGTCCGCGATGGAAAAATTGATGCCGGTACCGTAAGAACAGATATTCTCGAGCGAATGGCTGCTGATGGGCAAATTAATATTGAAGATTTCCGTATTTTGAATCGGCAAATATCTGAAAATTTCCCGTTTCATCACAGTTCCCGTCTTTATCCCGAATGGGCATTTGCAAAAACCAGGACATCGTCAGAAAAACTTGCAGAGACAGTTGCCATAGCGCTGCTGAACATGGTGGAAAATCACCCGGCAGCAGTGGCAGGAAAATACGCTGGCTGGACGGTGCCACTGAATTATCAGCCGGTACATGAACTGTTCATGGATCTGGAAATTGGTCCCTATCAGAAATTAGTTGATATATCGCTTATCGGACTGATGAAACAATACTGGTACTGGCTTGTTCCGATACTGGTCGTAATTGTGCTCAGCATATTTCATAATATTTTGGTAAACAGGCAAGTCACTTTGCGGACAAGAGAACTCTCACAAACAAATTACGCTTTGGAGAAAGAAGTCGCTGAACGTCGAAAAGCAGAGGAAGATGCCCGAAACTTGCTTGACGAAAAACGTTTTCTTGCACAAAAGTGTATGCAAGTTCAGGAAGATGAGCGTCATCGTCTGGCACGTGAGCTGCATGACGAACTTGGCCAATGCATTACGGCTATACAGGCAGATGCAGAAACCATACAGGAACTCTCGAAGAACGGTGATATCAGACTGGTAACTAGTGCTCGTGCGATTTGGGGTGTATCTTCTCGCATCTATGAGGTTGTGCATTCCATGATGCAGCGTTTACGCCCAAGTGCGCTTGATGATGTTGGGCTTGTAGAAACGCTGAAAGAAGAAGCGCACGCCTGGCAGGCACGGCAACCAGACACCAGATATAGGCTGAATATTGCCGACAACCTCGATTCGCTGGGCGAGATTGTTAATATAACCTTGTATCGTATTGTGCAGGAATGCCTGACCAATATTGCAAAACACGCAAAGGCAACAGAAGTGGTTATTCAACTTGGTATCGTCGATGATGGTCGGGCACAAAAAGTGCGTCTTGAAGTACAGGATAATGGTGTAGGAATGAAATCACAATCACTTGGGGGAGGCTTTGGTTTGATTGGTATGCGAGAACGTGTAGAGACATTAAATGGCAATTTTGAACTCTCAGCGGATCCAGGAGCCGGTGTGAATATTAAGGTTACATTGCCACTGAGCGGAACAGAAGAGTTATCACGTCACTGATGGCAAAGATAAACGTCCTGTTGGCTGATGATCACGAGGTTGTTCGAGCCGGTTACCACCGTCTTCTGGAGAGTAGCTCTGATATTTGCGTTATTGCTGATGCAAAAAGTGGTGAAGAAGCTTTTCAACGATATATGCAATATCGTCCTGATGTCATTGTAATGGACCTTACCATGCCTGGGATAGGTGGTTTAGAGGCGAGCCGCCTGATCCTCGCTCACGATAGTGCTGCAAAGATTCTGATCTTTAGTGTGCACGAAAATGAAGTACTGCTCAGCCGGGCTCTCGACCTTGGTGTCCAGGGATACATTACGAAGCGAAGTGCTTCACGCGAAATGATCGATGCAGTACGCAAGGTGGCTGTAGGTGAAATGTACATTGGTCAGGAGATGATGCCGTACCTGGTGAAGCGCAAAGCGACGCCTGATAGTGAGCTGGTCTCCGGATTGACCAGTAGAGAATTCGAGGTTTTTCAGCTGATGGTGGACAGCAAATCTGTCAATGAAATTGCCGCATTGCTCCATCTCAGCCCGAAGACGGTAGGCCACCACGTTACCCATATCAAGACCAAACTCGGGATTACCGATCTCGCCGGTCTTACCCGTCTTGCCATCCGCCTGGGTGTTATCAATCCCTGACATTATCTGAAAGCTTTGGCTATTTAACACCATCAATTGCGATGGTTGCGTTAAGGCCGTTAATTTCTCTCGTCAGTTTTAAGCTGTCTACTCATCCACTATAAGGAATTTCCCTATACGCTGCACAGTGATGATTGTATATGGTTTCTGCTAAGGCTTGAAAACCACTGGAACCTTCCAATAAGGACGCAGATGGATTTGTGATAGCTCTAATGAAGATCATGGATCACAGACAATTAATCGGTCTGTATCCAATCAATCACATACAAATGAGGTAAAAAACTATGCGTACATATAAATCACGCAGTTTAATGGGTGTAATTGCTGTTTTGGGCTTGCTCGTGGCAGGTACTGCACAGGCTGAGGACGCATGCCCAGCTGGTGTACTTCCGGGATCTCCGGGTACACCTGAAACCACACTCAACGATGAGTTTGGCCCGGGTACGAGTGATAAGACTACCTGCCTGGAAAATCGCGAAAATATCAAGATCGTGATGCAGCTGAATAAATCGTGCCGCGATTCATATGCCACTCACCCGGTAGGCACAAATGGAAAACCGACAGGGGAAGTCAGCAAGGTTGTGAATAACATTGCCAATTGTGCCAATAATCGTCCATACGCACTTGGTAATTTGCGCAACATGCTCAAGGACCTGAAAACAACGAATGGCATTTCTGAAGAAGAAATCGACATCAGGGTGGTTGTGCACAGTGGTGGAGGCTACCTGATGCTCAATGATGCCGGGTTTGATGGTGCCGGCAATTACATCGAAGCGGGTCGTAACAAGTTTCAGAGCCAGGTTGTAGACCTGATGGCCCAGGGTGTCAGGTTCTTCTTTTGCCAGAATACCACGCGTGGTTTTATCAGGAACGGCACATTGCCGGGCCGGGATTTGATTGGAATGACTGGTGGTGCTACCGCGCAGCTCATTCCTGGTGTCGAATATGTCACTGCCGGGGTAACAGCTATATCAGATCTTCAGGAAGAGGGTTACAGGTACGTCCAGCCATGATTGATGATGAAGGCCTTGTCTTCGGACAAGGCCTTTTTATAGTCAATGAACTAGATCAACCAGGAACGAGGAGAAATCAAAATGTCCCCAATTAAGAAAATATATACAGTAATAGCATTGGCCGGGATGTGTAGCCTTGCAGTATCAGGTAATACTTTTGCTCATAACAAACATTTTGGGCATGGCAAAGGCAAGCATCCCGTGCCGGCAGGTAATTGTGCCGAACTACCTGCTGATCGTGCCACCGAGTTTCATGGCAATCCATATACCAGCGAGCTGAACCTGGCAATGGCCGGTAATCAGTGGGTTGTGTTCAATAAAGTAATGCAGGCATTTAACGAACGGCGTGTCGCCAATGGAGAGTCCGATGTGGCGACAGACGGTCTTGTGAACAAGTCGCGCACACTGGATGAGCTGCGTACCCCCGGCAACAACTACTTCATCGAACTGATTCCGCCGGGCCAGGAGCGTAACCAGATAAAGAGTGGCTGCATGCTGTTGGGTAACGATGAAGGTGATCGAAACTTTTTACCATTCAGTATTCAAACCAGGTTTGATGTCTTCACCAGTACCAACTACAACCTGATGCGTAACCTGGCTGAATCCGGTTATGTGAAGGAAGCAATTCCGTATATTCGTAACCAGCTGACATTGATGACGGATGCAGCCAACAGCGACATGATTGGCGTACCAGGTACTCCAGGTAGCGATGAAGTTACCGATGCCACGCTGGATCTGCTGGATCCCGGGATTCGAGTATCACAGGTAGACCACATCAACGAGGGTGTACATCGAGGCATCAACGCCATGTATCAGCGTATGGATGAGTACACGCGTTTAAACTCACCTGCAGATGCAGCGGCGCTGGATTTGCTGCTGGCAGACGTGGCTGACCCTCAACCAGACTCACCTGCTGAAACCCGTACTATAGAAGAAGGTATTACGACCAACTTCAACCTGGCTTCCAATGCAGCGTGTCACTACTCGGGACATCCAACGATTCCGGATGGTACATTGCGCCTGTGTGAGTTCGCGGTACTGAACAAAACCAATACACACGAGACACGGGTGCATCACGTAGAAACACCTGAGCGTATTCTGGCAGGTGATTCTGATGTGGGACCGGTCTGGGTATCCGAGCTCAAATTTGCACAGGATGCCGGCGACGCGGTCAGTGGTTCGACCATGCCGGATGAAGTGAATGTTCCTGTTGTCTACTCTGTGGCTTTTCTGGCAACGCTGAATAAAAAGCACCGCAAGCTGGCAAAAGACTTTGTCGATTTTCTGCTTGGTGACGCCACGCAGATCTATGTTGATGGCGGCTTCCTGTCGTTAACAGGTAATGAGCTGGGTGAGCGCTATTCGCTTGATAAAGATGGAAATCTGATAATCGAAACATTTGCTCCATAGAACCCTGGCAAGGGAAACTTGAAAACCCGCTCCACGGAGCGGGTCTTTTTTCCCGAATACTACCTGTTGCGGAAATTACCAGGTTTACGCATAACATGAGTCCATAGCAGACGTTCTGTTCACATAGTTAATGTCATATGAAAAATATAAAAAATCTGTTTGCATCAACGCGGCTTAAGCACGAATTTGCGAATAGAAGAAACAAATTATATCGAACAGCTTACTCATGGTGCCACAATACGTCACTGGCTGATGATCTGGTGCAGGAGACCATACTCAAGGCAATGAAGAAGGCTGATAGCCTCCGTAACCAGGCAACACTGGATACATGGCTGTATCGAATTCTTCTAAATAACTGGCATGATTACCTGCGGGTCCAGGGCAGAAATGTAGAGCTGTATGATGTTGGCGATGAAAGTCAGGCGGAACATGCTGACAATTATCAGCAGTCGCAAATTGTCGGCAGGGTGCGATCATCCGTTGAACGCTTGCCCATGTCTTTGAGAGAAGTGGTAACACTGGCGGATTTTGCAGGTTTCAGTTATGCAGAGATTGCCGAGAATGTAGATATTCCGATTGGTACAGTAATGAGCCGCTTGTATAGGGCCAGGCAGAAATTAAAGGGGCAGTTGCTTGATTTGTCTGGGAGGGAAAGCTGCCAGTCAAGTTGATGAGGGTGAAATAATGAGTGAAAAGACCTGTATAAATGAACAGTGAATAGTGAACAGTGAATAATGAATAGTGAATAGTGAATAGCTTTGTGGTTTTGTAGGCCTGCATAAGCGAAGCGTTGCAGGCTTATGTTGCCGGGAACAGCAGGGCCTTATCCCGGCCTACGTACTGAAATTTATTAGTAGGCAGTTTTCAGTTGTCAGTTGGCAGTAGTTAGATTTAGACTGCCAACTGATCTCTGTTCACTGTTAACTATTCACTATTAACTGTTCTTCTGCGTCCGTAAATAAAACAGTTTCTATTGTCCATTCTGTTTCGCTGGCATTGAGTATCAGGCAGGACGGGCCGCCTTTAGTCCTTTCCCTGCCGGCTGCGCCCGGGTTGACGATCCAGGGTTCGGCTTGCTGATCAATTACGCGTTTGTGCGTGTGACCGTACACGACCAGTTTAACGTCAGCATGGTCCCAGCGTAATCGATCATGCTCAGGGAAACCGCCGAGTCTGTGGCCGTGCTCGATTGTTACGGTGCCGCCGGGTAATTTCAGGCTAGTTGATCTGGGTAGTGCAGAGACGATGCCAGCTTCTTCCTTGTTCCACATTGCGGGATAGTCATTGTTGCCTGCCACTGCGATGACGATCTTGCGGGGATGCAACTGTTCAAGCACGTGGGCGCCCATGATGTCGCCAGCGTGTATAGCATAGTCGCAATCACGTATAACTTCTGCGATACGCTGGTCCAGATAACCGTGGGTATCGGACAATATGCCGACTGTGACTATTTTGTTCATAGCTCTGGCGGTCAGTGAGTAGCGCTCCCTTCCTCGCTGCCATCTTCCAGTGATGCTTTACGCGCCTCTTCCTGCTTCTTCTGATGCTCTGCAATTTCAACCTGTCTGCGATACTCAAGAATCTCGCGGCGTTCTTCTACACGCTTTTCCCAGGCGCCTTCGCGTTCCTTGATCGTGAGTTCGCCGAAGAAGACCTGTTTCATCAGGCGGAAGCCGAATTTCATTAACTCGATATCATCCTTTTCGAGCTGTTCATATTCTTCATCTGTCAGGTCATACATCTTGATGAAACTGTCGCTCATCACAAAACGGCGGAAGCGGTCAATATCATAACTGGCCATGAAAAACATCTGCAGGCTCATCTCGGATGGTTTGCCTACCGTGGGGCCAGTGGATTTTTTCTTTAATATAATCTGGTACCACTCCCTGTTCAGATCATCATATTCTTCAACACCCTGTTCTTTTCTGTATTCGGCAATGGTCTGTAACTGATCTTCATCGTGACCCTTGCAGTGGTCTTCTCTAACCAGCAGAAAATGCATCTCATCCGATGCTTCGCCAAGTGCTTTCATTGATAACACGCCTGACGGGTAATAGCGGCATGCCGTAGGACGGTCGCTGTATACGCTGCAGCCTTCTTCCTGCATAAACAGGCAGGCGCCATCATCGTTTGTACGCAGTTTCAGGCCAGGCACGCCATGCGCATCCAGTTCGAAGGGTACTGTATGTTTTTTCAGGAATTCAGTGGAATCCATGCCGAGGTGCTGCTTCAACCGAATGATGTCGTAAGGAGCGAGCGTGACATCGGCATGTGAACAGCATTCATTCCAGCACGATACGCCACGGTGGCAGCGGAATTTCAGCTCGTCATCGAGTTCAAGGCGAACAGGCATAACCGGGCTGTCATACGGAAGTTCAAATTCGAAACTTTTATCATCACTCATAACATCACCATAAATGTATGTTTATAACAATCTAAAGCGATTCAGTAGTTGCTTCAGACCGAGGCAAATAAGGTTTTGGGACTCGGAATGTATATGCCAATACATGAGAATCACAAAACCTTATTTAACGAACTATGGGGCAAATAATGAATTGCCCGTAACTAAAAAATCCGGGCGCCCTTAGGCGCCCGGATTCCTTTAACTCACCTGTTCGTGTGATTACTTGAACAGTTTTGACTTGTCGACCAGGTCAGTGTGAGCACGCTTGAAGCATGTCCACTCGTGGGTTTCCTTGTCATAGACTGAGTTAACGAAGCAGTGCCAGTTTTCTTCGTCGACAAAGTTTTTGTCAGCACGATAGTAGAATCCTGGGTAACGAGATTCCTGACGGAACTCAATGTGCTTCATGTGAGCTTCAGCAGTCAGGATGCGGTGATAGTTTTCCCATGCACGAAGTAATTCGTGAAGGTCTTTCGCACGCATCTTGGCAGCGTCTTCTTTCAGCATGTCGAGCTTCTCACCAGCAACTTTCAGCATTTCTGCGTTGGTTGTGTAGTAAGTTGCAACACCAGCTACATACTCGTCCATGATCTTCTGCAAACGGAACTGCAGCATTTTTGGAGTGATGTAGTTAGGGTTAACGTCGATAGCTGTGGTGTAGTCCTTGTGCTCAAGGTAAGTCTTCACTGGCTGATAGATTGCAGCAACCAGGTCTTCAACGGAAGTATCCAGCTCTGGTGTGTAGTCCTTGTTGTCCAGGCAGTACTTAACCATAGACTTGGCACACATACGGCCTTCAGCATGAGAGCCTGAAGAGAACTTGTGGCCAGAAGCACCAACGCCATCACCAGCGGTGAACAGGCCCTGTACAGTCGTCATTGAGCGGTAGCCCCAGTTCCAGCCAGAAGGCAGGTGCTCAGGGATACCTTCACCCAGAGCTTCATCTGTTGGCGCGCCAACATCAGTAGGACCGGATACCCAGATACCACAGCAGCCAGAGTGTGAACCCAGCAGGTATGGTTCGGTCGGCATCAGCTCAGAGTTTTTCTTCTCAGGCTCGATGTTTTCACCAACCCAGATACCACACTGACCAACACACATGTCAAGGAAGTCTTCCCATGCTTCTGCTTCCAGATGCTTAACTTCGCGAGGAGACAGAGTTTCACGCAGGTTAGCAAGAGCAGTCACGGTGTCCATGTAGATAGGACCACGACCTTCTTTCATTTCCTTCAGCATGAGGTGGTTACGCAGACAGGAAGCAGGAACGGCAGCCTGGCCATATGGAGGATAGTCGTCCAGCATATCTTTGTTGCGGTCCATGTACACTTCGCCAAAAGCGTTAGTAGCTTTAGCTTTGAACAGCAGGAACCATGCGCCTACAGGACCGTAACCGTCTTTGAAACGGGTAGGTACGAAGCGATTTTCCATCAGGGTCAGCTCAGCGCCGGCTTCAGCAGCCATTGAGTAAGTTGAACCCGCGTTCCATACTGGGTACCAGGCACGACCTGTACCTTCACCAACAGAACGTGGACGGAAGATGTTTACACATCCACCAGCTGCCAACAGGATAGCCTTGGCTCTGTAAACAACAATTTTGTTATCACGAGTAGAGAAACCAACGGCACCGGCAATGCGGTTCTTGTCGTTCTTGTCGTTAACCAGTTTAACGATGAAGATACGTTCATCAATGTTCTCAATACCCAGTGCTTTTTTAGCAGCTTCTGCGACGATCCACTTGTAGGATTCACCGTTGATCATAATCTGCCATTTACCGGAACGTACAGGCTTGCCACCGTCTTTCAGCGGAGTCATACCTTTAGAACCGTCAAAGCGCTCACCGTTTTCGTCAGTCTTCCAGATAGGCAGACCCCATTCTTCGAACAGGTGAACAGATTCGTCAACGTGGCGACCCAGGTCATATGCCAGGTCATCACGGGTGATGCCCATCAGGTCGTTAGAGACCATGCGAGCGTAGTCAGCTGGATCCTGCTCATCACCAATGTAGGTGTTGATCGCAGACAGGCCCTGTGCAACCGCACCAGAGCGGTCCATAGCAGCTTTATCAACCAGTTTAACTTTAAGGTCTGCACCTGATGCTTCTATCCAGCGTGGAATTTCAAACGCTGTACCGCAACAGGCCATACCACCGCCGATGAGAAGGATATCTACATCTTCTTCGACGATATCAGGATTACCAAATTCGGCCATTTTATTTTCCTCTATTCTATATTCTAAATTCTAAAATTATTTACAAAACTGAACTTATTTACAGATAAGTTCGCTTGCATCGCCTTCGCGGTAACCGTTCTGCTCATTGTGATTGAAGAAACCGTTATCTTCGATCTTAGCCATATCAGCAGCAGGCTTGCCTGCATATGGATCGATAGATCCTTCAGCAGTGGTGCGAATCGGGAATTTGAAGCGTTTCATGTTGCCGTTACGGAACTTGATCGTCCACATGATGGAATCAGTACCGCGCAGAGGCTGTACAGAACCGCCCAGTGGTACAACGTCAGCATAGTGACGACATTCGATAGCATTCTGAGGGCAGATTTTCACGCAGGAATAACATTCCCAGCATTGCTCAGGCTCCTGATTGTAAGACTTCATGGCATGACCGGTATCAGAACCATCTTTGTCCAACTTCATCAGATCGTGTGGGCAAATGTACATGCAGGCCGTACGGTCCTGACCTTTACATCCGTCACACTTTTCAGTACGTACAAAAGTAGGCATTATTTATTAACTCCTAGAGTTTTAAGTTTGCAATTGCAGTTGCAGCAAAAACCATAACTCGCGGTGTATCCGCTTGCTATGGCCTCTGCCTTTTCATCATCTTTCTGACTCACATAGTGTGGCCATGAAGAATTGAACTCATCTCCTAAAGCTATAGCAAGCCATCGGAGGCGTACTCCCTGGCAACATCATCAAAAGCCTGGTGCCCGAGAGAAAAAAATCTGTTTTATTATCCTGTTAAACGCCCGTCTGAACTGTTCGAGTATCAGTTAAAATAGCCCAAGGCACTAAAGCAGGGGGCATATTTTAGGCGCAACGCCAGCAAAAAAGCAAAGTTAACTGGTCTGGCCGATGATGCACAATAGCCCTTTGTGGGGTGAACGCCAAACAAACTTACTACTAGAGCAATAAAATTTACTTATGACAAATATGCCAGAAAATAATTATTAAAATCAGTAGGTTATTTCTGGCGATCTGAAAATCCCACAGAGAATCATTATCCTTTAACTAAATATGGGTGCCGGATCAGAGATTGCGGTTAGAATAAGCGCCCCGTGGCAGTAGACAACACCCGGTTATAAAGCTGATCTATATCAATGAATGTTGAAAAACCCAATCTGGCCCCAACTGAAATCAATCTGCACCAGAAATCAAGGTTGCTGGAAATCGCATTTTCGGACGGTTTTCGTTTCAAATATCCGTGTGAGTATCTGCGGGTTTACTCCACTTCTGCTGAAGTGAAAGTCATGGACAAGCCGGTCCACGGCAAGGAGAGGGTCAATATTTCACAGCTTGAGCCGCAGGGTACCTATGCCATCCGCATTCATTTTGACGATGGGCATGATACCGGTATTTTCTCATGGGGTACGCTGTACGAACTGGGTGTGAATTATCAGCAGCGCTGGCAGGATTACCTGGACAAGCTCGAGCAGTTCGGATTGACACGTGGAGAAGGCAGGGCAACCGATAAGGACGGCAAAGTCACGATCAAAATCCTGTATTTTATTCAGCTGGCGAAGATATCAGGCAAGGATGAAGAAGAGATAGTCTTACCCGATTCTGTAACCAATGCTGAAACGCTGCTTGCCTGGCTGCGTAAAAGAGGCCCGAGCTGGAATGAACCGTTTGCCGATGACAAGGTGCAGGTTACCGTGAACCGCCAGTTTGCAGAGCCCTACACCCTGATCGAGCACGGCGATGAAGTGGCGATAGTGCCAGGGTCTGAATAAATTGTTTTTACCGCAGAGGCGCGGAGGCGCAGAGAAAAACTTTTCTATGTTTGTCCTTAAGTAAAGCTAACATCGTTTAATTCAGGCTACTGCTTAAGTCCTAAATAACGGCACTTGTTTATACTCTGCGTCTCAGCGCCTCTGCGGTTAATATAACTTCATGAGCTAATAACGCAGTTAAAGTAGGCC
>DAOWLL010000603.1 GCA_030641945.1 Gammaproteobacteria bacterium
GCTAAAGCAACCGTCGTAGTGGATAAGGCAGCGAGGCAGGAGGATGCCAAAAATGCCGCTGACGGCGCAGAATTATCTCAAACAGCTGAGATTAAGCAAGCAAAAAAGAACGTTAGTCTGGATGGCGACATGCTGTATAACCTGCTGGCTGCAGAGTTTGCTGGAAATACGGGTGATGTCGATGCGTCCTTAGGTTTCTACCGCGAGGCGTCCAAATCGATTGAAGACAGCCGAATCGCCGCGCGTACCGCGTACATCGCGCTGTATGGCAAACATTATGATGAAGCATTAGCGGCACTTGCTCGCTGGCAGGAACTTGAGCCGGAGGCAAAGGATCTGCCACGGATGTATGCGCTTACCTACCTCAAGCTGGAACAGCCTGAAAAGGCGGTACCGTATATAGAGGAGATGCTTTCAATTTATCATGAGTCTTCGGCTGATGAAGCCATGGCGGTAAAACAGCTGTTAGCAAAAGAAGCGACCACCGAAGACGCCTATGTGGTGCTGCAAAAGCTAAATGAAAAAGATGAAAAAAACAAACATCTCCTGGTATTAGAGTCACGTTATGCCGCACAGCTTAAACATTATGATGAAGCACTGGATTTATTAGACCAGGTGCTGGAAATCGATCCTTCACTTCAGGAAGTCTTAATCATTAAAGCCAGGATTCTGACGGCACAGGGCAAACATGAAGAAGCGACAGTATTGATAAGGCAGGTACTGGATGAACTGCCAGAAAATAATGCGTTACGCCTGCAATATGCACGTATGCTGGTAGAACAACGCAAGATGGATGCTGCAACTGAACAGTATTCTTTATTGCATGAAAAACTGCCGGATGATGGTGAGATAACGTTAAGCCTTGCCTTGTTGTACATCGAAACCAAACAGCTCGATGAAGCAGTCGAAACCCTGAATTATTTGATCGAAATTGATAAAAAAGTGCCGATTGCCAATTATTACCTTGGCCGGATCACGCAAAATCAGGGCGATGAAAAACAGGCTGTGTCATATTATTTGGGCGTAAAAAGTGGTGAATATGTCTATGACGCGCAGTTGCGCATCGGTGTTTTGCTGGCTGTTCTTGGAAAACCGGATGAAGGTTTAGCGAAGCTTGAAGCTCTGGCAGAAGAACAGACAAACTGGTCATTACGCGTCAAAGCATATCTCGCGCAAGGTGAAATATTGCGCAGTGAGAGGCGTTACAAAGAAGGTGTGGAAATGTATAGCCGTGCCCTGCAACAGAAACGAGATGATACAACATTGCTTTACGCGCGTGGTTTAATGGCAGAAAAGGTTGACCGTCTTGATATGGCTGAAGCTGATCTATTAAAAGTTATTTCAAAAGAACCTGACAATGCCAATGCACTGAACGCACTGGGTTACACCCTGGCCGATCGCACATCAAGATATAAAGAAGCGCAGGAATACATCAAAAGAGCTGCAGCCCTGGTTCCTGATGATCCTGCAATACTAGATAGTCTGGGCTGGGTGAGTTACCGCCTGGGCGAGATGGATGAAGCTTTAAAATGGTTGTCCAAAGCATTTGCAAAACTGGAAGATGCAGAAATAGCCGCACATTATGGTGAAGTGTTGTGGCACACGAACCAGAAGGATAAAGCGCGTGCGATATGGAACAAGGGTAAAGCGCAAAATGCAAACAATCCGATATTGATAGAAACGCTGGATCGGATAAAACC
>DAOWLL010000384.1 GCA_030641945.1 Gammaproteobacteria bacterium
GGTGCGCACGGCGCACCCTACAAGCAGCGTTCATAAAATAGGCCAGGATAAGGCAGCACCGTTCCCGGCAAGACCTGCTGCCTGCAACGTTCCTTATGCAGGCCTACTTCAGCATTCCCTGGGGATATCGTTCCTGCTTTACCTTAATTTTGTCGTTCGAGATGACCGGCACAATATATAAAGATTACAACTGCGATTCAATCGGCATTATGCGCATAAAGCCGACACCCATGCGCCGCCAGATACTGGTGTATGGATCATGCTCGAAGGTAACCTTTTCACCGTCATCATAGCCATGCCAGAGAATGTATTCATTATCATCTTCATCGGTAACCAGTTCCAGCCTGAATGAACCCTTTTCGATCCCCTGGTCAAATCTTTCAGCCATGTCAATCGCCATTTCCGGTGACTTGATAATTACCCCGATTTCGGAGTTCTCATAAAAAGAACGTGGATCGAGATTTAACGAACCGATGAAAACCTTTTCGCGATCAAGCACGAACGACTTGGCATGCAAACTGGCTTTAGATGATGAACCGACACCTTTTTTCTCCTTACGTTGTGCGCGGGTCAGCTTTTTGTTCATTTCATAAAGCTCAACCCCAGCACGTAGCAATGCCTTCCTGTATTTCGAGTAACCGGCATGAACAACGCCAACATCATTGGATGCCAGTGAATTAGTGAGTATTTTTACGCGTACGCCTCTCTCGGTCAGGCTTTTGAAAAACTCAACACCTTCCTTACCAGGCACAAAGTAAGGCGAAAAGATAATCAGCTCCTTATTGATCGCCTCGAAATGCGGTTCAAGCTGTGTCATCAAATGCAACTCTGTGGCATCACGTTCACTGCTGATCTTCTCGGGAAGATCGTATACGACTACAGCATTACCATATATGTACTCAACTTTTTTTGCTCTCATCTTGTTGGCAAGATCAGAACTACTTAATGCTTCCAGGTAATCAGAATCTTTTTGCTGCTTTGCATATTCTGCCAGCCCCGCAAACATAGCCTTGATATCTTCTTCAGAAGGTCGTTCATCAATTAATGTCGTTACCGGGTAAGACAATTCACTGTTCCAGTAAAGATCAAACGAGTGAGACACGTCTTTCACCACGTCACCAAAGGTCATCACATCGAGATCAGCAAATTCCAGTGTTGGATCAGCATCGAAATATTCATTACCGATATTACGGCCACCGACAATAGTGACCTGGTTGTCCACGGTGAATGACTTGTTATGCATACGGCGTGTAACAGAACCGAAACCGCTGACAAACTGCGGCATTCTGCCTATTTTACGGTCAAAGGGGTTGAATACACGCAGTTCAATGTTCGGATGACTATCCAGCGCTATCAGACCTGCATCACGCCCCTCGAGGCCCATATCATCTATGAGTAAACGCACGCGAACACCGCGCTCAGCAGCATTGACCAACAGATTCATAAACAGGTGGCCAACAAGATCACGGTGATACAGATAATATTGCAGATCGATACTGCGCTCGGCATGGTGCGTCAGTATTGCTCGTGCAACAAAGGCATCCAGGCCGCTTTTAAGCAACAGAAAACCATCCTGACCATCTCCCTCTGTTTGAATTCTTTTAGCTGTTAACTGACCAAAGCTTGTGTCATCGGTATCGGTTAACGCATAGGATGCCTGCCTGTTGGTGTTTTCCGGTAAGGACGCACAGCCAGCCGCAAGCAGTAGGAATGAAACAGCGAGTATTTCCAGAAACCGGTTATGCGCAAACACACTTAGCCCTCATACAAAAAATAGTCAAATCAGGGGTCGATACAGACTCGAAGATTATCACATTGGGTGTTTATTGAATTGTCAATTTGCGCCACGCTGACAGCCCCCTGGAGGGCTATTGGCGTACTAACGTGCCTGTAAACCGGGCTACATCAGGTACTCCAGTCCGAGTCCGCGTACGGTCTTGAAGATGCCGCGCTGCTTACGTGCCGGGCCGGCCTTGCTGCTGTCGCTTTCCATGACCTTTCTGCGCATTTCCAGCCATTCCGGTGTGCCCCAGCGATAGGAGGTAGATTTTAGCCACTCAAAGACATCAACAAGCTCCTGGCGAAGATCCTCACCTACAAAAAAGAAACCCAGTTCGTTGTTATACAGGTTGGAGCGGTAATCGAAGTTGCTGGTACCAACAAAACCACCGGTTTCTCCATAGATGAATTTGGCATGTAATTTTCCATAATTTGTATCACCACCGAGAATGACCGAATCAACACCACCGGTCTGGTAGATGAAAACCTGCGAGTGATTAATAAGCCGCTTCCATTCTTCACTTTCGACAAGCTCCGGATTGAATTCGCCTTTCTCCAATTTTGACAGCCATGCTTTTTGCAACTCAGGCGTCAGCAGAAAACGCGGTGCCATGTCCATGTCGATAATGGCCTGGGTAAAAAAGTTGTCACTGGTCATTACCGAATTGGTGATGACTTCAATTTTAATACCGGGATTTTCGCTAAGCCATTCTAGTGTCTCTTTCGCACCATCATAAATGAGCTCTCCCTCTTCATCATAAAATACGCCACTGAATAAATACGGTGACACGATTTGCAGTGAGCCGCTTGAGAAACCCTGCGCTTTCGCATCTTCTAGAATCTTGTTAATTAAATACAGGATGGAATTTGGATTGCTCTCCAGGTTGTCTACAACATTCGTTGTTACTTTTTTACTGGTGAGGTTGTCTAACTGGTGTGACAGGCGCACTTGCGTTTCATGGAAGTCCTCACTCATGTAACGTGCCATATTGTCCATACGTTCTTTTATGTCGGGAAAGGACTTTAATGTCGCCAGGCTTTGCTGGCCTTTATTGCGGTGAGATATATAGCTGTCGTCATACTCACCCTCA
>DAOWLL010000277.1 GCA_030641945.1 Gammaproteobacteria bacterium
CCCACGCCCTTGAAAGCGCGTACCGGTGAATTGACCCCGCCGGGGATATGATTCTGTGCGGCCTGAAACTGGTCTGACATCGTGCTTACTTCATTGTTAGTTATTTAAAAGTGGGATTCTACCCGAATTCAGCCCAGCAGAGTGGCTCAGGACAGGTTGGAGCCGGGGGGTGGCCTGTCGTTACTCAAGACAACGCGGATAGCTGTTCACTGGTTTGTGGTCGGGTAAATGCTCTTCCAGTCGTCTTTCATATCAACGACCGTCCAGCCACGCGTCTTCGCTTCATCGAGTCCCTTGTCCAGGCGCCCGATATCTGAATTGCGGTCGTATGCCCATTCGCGGTTAGCATCCGTATGATGCACAAAGAGGCATAAAGGCTTGACGCTGCCTGCGCATACCCATTGCAGCATCTGCAGGTCGCCATCGGAATTCCCGAATGCAGCGATGGGGCGACGGCCGATGTGCTGATTAATGCCGACCGGTTTGCCGGCCTTGTCATCGATGAAGTTGATCTCTGGCAGGCGCACCAGTACAGGGACACCATTGCGCATCTCGAATTCTGTCTTGATGCTGCTGCCGATGACCTGCTCGGGTGGGATGCCGTAAACCTTTTCGGTCCATGGTCGCATGAACTCGATTCCCCCACCGGAAACGATGTAGGTTTTGAAGCCATTGGAGCGCAGGTACGCAAGCAGTTCGAGCATCGGCTGGTAGACCATGTCAGTATACGGGCGTCTGGTTTTCGGGTGTTTTGCCGTGGCCAGCCAGTCTTTAACAATTCGTGAAAATTCTTCCGTCGTATTGCCTGCATGCGTTGCCATCACAAGTTCAAGCAAGGCATGTTCGCCGCCTGCCAGGACGGTTTTGAGATCGTCTTCGAGTACGGCCTTGAATGGCTGTGTGGATTTCCATTCCGGATGCTTTGAAGCGAGTGCTTTGACACGATCAAGTGCGAACGCAAGCTGGAAATACATGGGTTGTTCAGACCACAACGTGCCGTCATTGTCGAACACAGCAATGCGTTCAGCGGGTGGAACATAATGTGGTTCACCTTCGCTGGTTACGGCATCGACGAACCGGGTGATAGCCAGTTTCGATGGGCTTTCATTCCAGGATGGCAGGGGATCGCTGCCTGTCGTTTGATCGCAGGCAGCAAGGACCAGAACAAGGCATGCGATAAAAATGGTATGAATAAACTGTTTCAACGGCTTGGTATACCCCGGCTGATGAATTGTGTATCACCCTGCCCGGATACCACGGGCAGGGTGATGCGTATTATTAACCGCCGCTGGGCGTCAGGGAATCCATTGCCTGGTCGAGCGTGAAGCTCGCGGCTTTTTGCCTTGGCGGGAATTCCTGGAAGGTTCCGAGGAAGTTGCCCACATAAGTTTGCGCCGGCACCAGCAGGTAGGCACGGTCCAGCAGCCAGTCATAATAGGTATTGGAGGTGATTGGGCCTCGCTCGTAGGGATCGCGCCGCAGGTTGAGTATCAGGGGTAAACGAAGCGGTACAAAGGGCTCCATCCAGGCCTGGAAAGTGGCCTCGACACGCTGCTCCATGAAGATCAGCTTCCAGTCTGCATAGCGCAGCGCGGTCAGGTCGCCATCATCCGAGAAATAGAAGATCTCCTTGCGTGGGCTTTCTTCTGTCTTGCCGGTAAGCATCGGCAGGATATTATAACCATCCAGGTGCACCTTGTATGAGCGACCGATGGCTTCCACGCCGCCTTTTTTCAGCTTCTCCTTGATCTCGGGTTCACCTGCTGCTGCAACAAATGTGGGCAGCCAGTCCATGTGATGGACGATTTCGTTGTTCCAGGTGCCGGCTTTAATCTTGCCGGGCCAGCGCACAAAGGCCGGTACACGCCAGCCGCCTTCCCAGTTTGTGTTTTTCTCGCCGCGGAACGGTGTCATCGCAGCATCCGGCCAGGTGTTCATGTGCGGACCATTGTCCGTTGAATAGAACACGATGGTGTTGTCAGCAATGCCCAGTTCGTCGAGCAGTTTCAGGAACTTGCCGATATGCATGTCGTGTTCGACCATGCCGTCCGAGTACTCGTCCTGGCCGGAGATACCGCGCATTTCTTTCTTCACATGGGTGCGGAAATGCATGCGTGTGCCGCTCCACCAGACAAACCACGGCTTGCCGGCTTTCTCCTGTTCCCTGATGAACGCTATGGCCCGGTCGGAGGTTTCATCGTCAACCGTTTCCATGCGTTTCTTCGTCAGCGGGCCGGTATCCTCGATCTTCTGTTTACCATCGGGCAGGGCCCATGAATGGATAACACCGCGCGGTCCGAACTGCTCGCGGAAGGTTTTACCGTTGGCCAGTTTCTTGTCGCCGGGGTAGTCTTCGTTCTCCGGTTCTTCCTCTGCATTCAGGTGATAGAGGTTGCCGAAAAATTCATCGAATCCGTGGTTCGTCGGCAGGTGCTTATCCTGGTCGCCAAGATGGTTTTTGCCGAACTGCCCGGTTGCATAACCCTGTGCTTTCAGCAACCCGGCGATAGTCGGTTCTTCCTCGCGCATGCCCAGCTCGGCGCCGGGCAGGCCCACTTTCGACAGTCCGGTACGGAACACACTTTGCCCCATGATGAAGGATGAACGGCCGGCGGTGCAGCTCTGCTCGCCGTAGTAATCCGTGAAGGCCATGCCTTCGGCAGCGATGCGGTCGATGTTGGGTGTTTTATAACCCATCATGTTATGTGTGAAATACGAGATGTTTGACTGGCCAATATCATCACCCCACACAACGAGGATGTTGGGTTGTTTGTCCTCTGCCTGCGCACAGGCTATCATTCCGATTGCGCTAACGAGGACCATTATTGTTTTAAGTGCATTCTTCATTATTTCCACCTTGTTTGCAGGGCTATGGCTTATCTCAGATTATTCGGTTTTCTCTTGTCGCTGAATAATAATTGAGAGACGTGTCCTTTTTATTACCGGGGGTGTCCTTTACGAGACTGAAGGCGACATATTACTGTCATTCAAGGGAGTTTCAATAAAAACTGAATAAATACTGTGTGGTTGGCGGTAAGTTTGGGTATGGTACTGTACAGTGCCGTGATTCGTATTGCGGTACCTTTGCCAGTTGTAATAAGGGGTCAACATGAAGCAAACAGTCAGGCTGATTGCAGTCGTATTTTTAATCTTCACTATTACAGCCTGTTCAGGAATACAGGTCAGTCAGGATTTTGAGCAGGGCTTCGATTTTTCCGGGCTGAAAACTTTTGCCTGGAAGTCGAACGAAAATAATGAATGGGGCCTGACAAATAATGACCTGGTTGACAGGCGTATCCGCAATGCAGTTGTAAATACACTGAAGGCGAAGCAATTCACACAGGATGATTCCGGAAAGCCGGATTTCCTCATCAGCTATGAACTGACAGTTGAGCAGAGAATCAATAGCAGCAATGTCAGCGGCGGCGTTTCCATGGGGCGCTCCAGCCATGGTCGTGCTGGCAGTATCGGTATCAGTACGGGTTCACAGATAAGTGCCTACGATCAGGGGACCCTGTTGATCGATGTAACTGATGTGGCCAGTGACAAGTTGGTATGGCGTGGTGTCAGTTCACAGGCATTACCCGACCTGTCGGATCCTCAGAGATTGACAGATCGAGTTAACGAAACTGTAGAAAAAATTCTGTCGCAGTTCCCACCAAAATAAATGGTGGTAAAATTATCTTCTTACGCTCTTTGCTTCAATGTGTAAGAAGGGGGCTCGGCGGATAGTTTTCGGTAACTTGAACTGAGCTGAATACAACTCGCATTATTTTCGTAAAAATAATTAAACCCCGTGTGGTTTTTAATAGTGGTAATAGAGGTATTCTAAGTACATGAA
>DAOWLL010000411.1 GCA_030641945.1 Gammaproteobacteria bacterium
GGCAGATAGTCCCGGCGCTAATATCGATGTTGACAGCCCGGAAGGCACGGTCGCCGCTATCGAGGCCAGGCAACAGACAATTACACAAGTGCAAAAGCCAGAGGCAAAGGTTGAAACGGTCATTCAACAGACAACCACTATAATAGAGAATTCTGCTATCAGTGATAGTTCAACAGGGCAGCAAAGTCAGCAACTGCAGCTGGCGTCGCTTGCAATGACTCCCGAAGTGTTCAAGGCAGACAGTGAAGCTGGTGTCATTGAAGAAGCAGAGGTGACTCAGGCAGATACGGGTGATGAACAGCCATTCAATACCAGTATCGGTTCAGGTGATCAGTCGGAAATCATTGATACTGCGAGTGCCGACGACGCACGCTACACGATTCAGGTGGGTGTATATGCTGATTCGGAAAATGCTTTACGTAGAAAGTCTGATCTCGAGGCACAGCAGCTCAGTGCTTATATTAATGATTACACGAACAAGCGCGACGAGACCCGTTTTAATGTGCGCTTTGGCTACTTCAAAGATAAGTCCAGTGCGCTGGCCGCATTAAACAGTTTTGAACATAAGCTGTCGGGTAGCGGCTACGTCACCAGAATTCACCGAAATTAATCGGCTGCTAACGTCTTTTAACTAAAACCGTGGTGAAACGACTGATGCCTTCCCGCATCAAGCTGCTTACATTTGATCTTGATGACACGCTGTGGCCATGCAAGCCTACGATCATGGCTGCAGAGAAAAAGCTGTATCAATGGATGCAGCAACATGTACCTCAAATAACAGAACGCCATGACAGCGAGGCAATATTCCATAAGCGTCGTGAATTCATACAGCAGCGACCAGACCTTATCCACGATATGTCAAAACTGCGTGTAGAGTCGCTCAAGGTATTGAGCGATGAAATCGGTCTTGGTTATGACTGGATCGATGAAGCATTTGATGTCTTTTTCCAGGCACGCCAGCAAGTCCAGTTGTATTCTGATGTGGAGCCGGTACTGGATGTGTTGAGTTCAGAGTACACCCTGGTAGCGGTGAGCAACGGCAATGCTGACATCAGTTTGACTGGCGTCGATCGCTGGTTCGACTTCTCAGTATCGGCGGCCGAAGTCGGGCATCAGAAGCCCCACCCCCTGGTATTCGAGACCGCCATGTCCAAAGCGGGGGCCGCGCGCGAGGAAACCGTTCATATCGGTGATGATGAGCATCGGGACATATTCGGGGCCTGCGAGGCGGGTATTCGTACCGTCTGGCTCAATCGCAGCAATCGTGACTGGAACCATACCGAGTGCACGGCGGACCACCATATTCGCAGCCTGCACGAGTTGCCGGAAATTCTCCGAAAGATGCAATATAATGCACTTTCTGAATGACTGGAAGTATCGATGATTTATAAAACCGACGATGTTCGGATAAGTGGCATCCACGAGGTGCAGCCACCGGAAATTTTACATAATGAATTACCGATGAGCGAGACCGCTTCGGAGACGGTCTATCGGGCACGTGATGCTATCCAGAAGATTATGCGTAATGAAGATGACCGTCTTGTCGTCATCGTTGGTCCGTGTTCCGTGCATGACACCGATGCTGCACGCGAGTATGCCAGTCGTCTAAAACCATTGATCGAGAGTCTTTCAAACGAGTTGTGTATTGTTATGCGTGTTTATTTCGAAAAACCGCGCACAACCGTTGGCTGGAAAGGGCTGATCAACGATCCCGAAATGGACGAAAGTTTTCATATGAACAAGGGCTTGCGCCTTGCCCGCCACCTGCTACTGGACCTGGCAGAAGAGGGTATCCCTGCGGGTACAGAATACCTCGATCTCATCAGTCCCCAGTATATTGCCGACCTGATCAGCTGGGGAGCGATTGGTGCGCGCACCACTGAAAGCCAGGGCCACCGTGAGCTGGCTTCCGGCCTGTCATGCCCCGTTGGTTTCAAGAACAGCACGGATGGCGGCTTTAAGATCGCCATCGACGCGGTTAATGCAGCTTCACATCCGCATGTGTTTATGTCTTTAACCAAGAAAGGACACTCGGCTATTTTCTCCACCTCGGGCAATGCTGACTGCCATATCATACTGCGTGGCGGCAACGGCAAGCCCAATTATGACAAAGAGAGCATCAACAAAGCTGCTGAGCAATTACAGGAGAACGGGCTGCCTCCATCAGTGATGGTGGATTGTTCGCATGCAAACAGCAACAAGGATTACCGCCGGCAAGTGGATGTCTGCCGTGATATAGCTAAACAAATCAGTGCCGGCGAGAAGCGCATTATCGGTGTGATGATGGAAAGTAACCTGGTTGAAGGCAGGCAGGATGTGGTCAAGGGTCAGAAACTGACTTACGGACAAAGTATTACCGATGCCTGCATCGCCTGGGAAACCACGGAAGTGCTGCTGCAGGAACTGGCGGAAGCTGTCAAACAGAGACGCGAGGCGCTTTCGCAGAAGGCGTCAGCTTAGACAGTCAAAAACTAAAAAGTATTTCACCACAGAGTCACAGAGCACACAGAGTTTTTGTTCACCACAGAGGCACAGAGAAAACCTTTCTTTTGTTAAAAACAAAGCTACCACAGAGGCACAGAGTACACAGAGAATTATATGTGTATAACTGATTTACGAAATAACATTACTATTACTGACATCTAATA
>DAOWLL010000330.1 GCA_030641945.1 Gammaproteobacteria bacterium
AAAACAAGCTCATCAGTTCAGCAACAAGCAATTCAAAAGCATCACTCAATGCTTACCAGAGCGGTGTAACAGAATTCACCACATTAATGCGCGCTGGCATCACGGAGCTTGATGTGCGCCTGGAAAATTTGCGCATAAAAGTTGATCGCCTGCGCACACAGGCGCGCCTGCTGTATATCACGGGAGACTCAGAAATATGAACACATATCGTTTGAATATATTAGTGGGCATCATTCTGGCGATGCACAGCCTGGCTTACCTGAGTATGCCGCTTGCGATTGCTGATGAAGAAAAGGAAATAATGTACTGGGTTGCCCCCATGGATCCGAATTACCAACGCGATAAACCCGGTAAGTCACCCATGGGTATGGATCTTGTACCTGTGTATGCTGATGATAATACAGAAGGCAATGTTGTTTCTATCAAGCCGGAAGTTGTACAGAACCTCGGTGTTAGAACAACAATAGCAGAAAGAACGCGCTTATGGCGAGGTATAGATACAGTCGGATATGTTGACTATGACGAGTCAAGAGTCAGTCATATACATTTACGTACCGAAGGCTGGATTGAAAATCTTGCTGTTAAATCAGAGGGTGAGCGTGTAAAAAAAGGCGAACGTCTGTTTGATCTGTATTCGCCGGAACTGGTGAATGCACAAAAAGAATTCGTTACCGCGTTGTCATCGGGGAATAAAAGCCTGATACGTGCATCGAAATCAAGGTTGTCAGCCCTGGGTGTATCGGGCAGCCAGATAAAACAGATCGAGAAAACCAGGGAAACAAGGCAACATATATCCGTATATGCCCCACAAGATGGTGTGGTTTCAACCTTGATGGTGCGTGAAGGCATGTTCATTAAGCCGTCATTGAACGTAATGAGTCTTGGCGACCTGTCCAGTGTCTGGTTGCTCGCCGAAGTTTTCGAAAAACAGGCCCAGTGGGTCAAGGTTGGGCAGGCTGCAGAGGTAAAGCTCTCGTATGTTCCCGGTCATGTCTGGCAGGGCAAAGTCGAATATATATATCCGAGTCTCGACCCGAAAACCCGAACGCTAAAAGTCCGTTTGCGCTTCGACAATCCTGATGAAGGGCTCAAGCCCAATATGTATGCCAATGTGAGGATATTTGGTGGCCCCAAAGACAATATTATTGTAATTCCGCTGGAAGGTTTGATTCGCACTGGCCGTGATGAACGCGTCATTATCGATTTGGGAGAAGGTCGTTTTGAAGCCCGCGATGTGGTTGCAGGCATAGAGAGCGGTGACTATGTTGAAATTATGCAGGGTGTTGATGAAGGTGACCGTGTCGTCGTTTCCGGTCAATTCCTGATCGACTCAGAGTCCAGCATGCGAGCCGGCATTAAGCGCATGGATAAATCCACGAGTGACATGGCTGGAGAAGACGAGGAAATGAAACCGTGATAGCGCGAATCATCGAGTGGTCGATCAATAACCGCTTCATGGTATTGATGCTGACTATGATTCTTGTTGGCCTGGGGATTTACTCAATAAAGAACACGCCACTGGATGCGATTCCGGATCTATCGGATGCACAGGTCATTATCAAGACGAGCTTCCCTGGTCAGGCGCCCCAGGTGGTTGAGGACCAGGTCACCTATCCATTAACCACGGCCATGTTATCAGTGCCAAAAGCGACCAACGTTCGGGGTTATTCATTCTTTGGTGATTCTTATGTCTATGTCATTTTTGAAGATGGCACCGACTTGTACTGGGCACGTTCGCGTGTGCTTGAATACCTCAGCCAGGTATCGAGCAAGCTGCCGCCGGAAGCAAGGCCCGAGTTAGGGCCGGATGCGACAGGCGTTGGCTGGGTGTATGAATATGCGCTGGTCGATCGCAGTGGTGGCCATGACCTGTCTCAATTGCGCAGTATCCAGGACTGGTTTCTGAAATTTGAATTACAGACAGTTGCTGGTGTATCCGAGGTGGCTACTATCGGTGGCATGGTCAGGCAGTACCAGGTGGTGCTCGATCCTGACAGTCTGCGCGCCTTCGGTCTGACGCTTGCCACGGTAAAAAAGGCTATTCAGCGTGGCAACCAGGAGACGGGCGGTTCAGTGATCGAGATGTCAGAGGCCGAATATATGGTACGTGCCACGGGTTATGTCGATTCACTTGAGGACCTGCGGAATATACCCCTGGGTGTGAATGACCAGGGGACGCCAATATTGTTAAAAGATGTTGCACAGATTCGACTCGGCCCGCAAATGCGGCGCGGTGTTGCCGAACTGGATGGTGAAGGCGAGGTCGTCGGTGGCGTCATCGTCATGCGTTTTGGCGAGAATGCGTTGAAAACAATCAATGGTGTTAAGAAAAAGCTGGAAGAGCTCTCAAGAAGCTTACCGGAAGGTGTGGAAATTATTGAAACCTATGATCGTTCAGCTTTGATCAAGCGTGCGGTTGATAATCTAAATGGCAAGCTGGTGGAGGAATTCATCGTCGTTGCACTGGTATGTGTTGTATTCCTGTTTCACCTGAGATCATCACTGGTAATTATAATTTCTTTACCGGTAGGTATACTCATCGCCTTCATTGTCATGGAGCGCATGAGCATCAATGCCAATATCATGTCGCTTGGCGGCATTGCGATCGCTATTGGCGCCATGGTGGATGCGGCCATCGTTATGGTCGAGAATGTACACAAGCACATGGAGCATACCGAAGTCACGGATGAGAATCGCTGGCAGGTCATGCAACAGGCTGCCGTGGAAGTGGGGCCGCCGCTTTTCTTCTCGCTGCTTATCATTACCCTGAGTTTTCTGCCCGTGTTCACGCTTGAGGCGCAGGAAGGTCGGATGTTTGCTCCGCTGGCTTTTACCAAGACATTCGCCATGGCCGCTGCGGCTGGCCTGTCGATCACACTGGTGCCGGTGTTGATGGGTTATTTCATACGTGGACATATCACTCCAGAACGCAAAAACCCTATCAACCGGGTACTGATTGCAGCTTATCGCCCATTTATTAACATGGTGCTGAAGGCGCCAAAATCGGTACTCATCATTACATTGTTGCTTGTTGTTGTCAGTTACTGGCCGCTATCGCAACTGGGTTCCGAATTTATGCCGGATCTGGATGAAGGCGATTTGCTGTATATGCCGAGTGCGTTTCCCGCGGTTTCGATTGGCAAGGCCCAGCAACTGCTGCAGCAGACTGACAAGTTAATCATGACGGTGCCTGAAGTCAGGCGTGTATTCGGCAAGGTTGGGCGTGCAGAAACAGCAACGGACCCTGCGCCGCTTACCATGATTGAAACAACGATCCTGCTCAAACCACGCGATCAATGGCGCAAAGGCATGACCATGGATAAGCTCAAACATGAATTGAATCAGCTTATAC
>DAOWLL010000624.1 GCA_030641945.1 Gammaproteobacteria bacterium
GTAAAAGTTTTTTTCACGCCCGCTTCCTTTACCTTGGCGTACTCATTTTCATCCAGGCTTTTATTGCCATCGGCATCAAGATCCTTGAACTTTGGTATGGGGGTTTCCTCGGCAAAGGCAGCGCCACCTGTGAAGGCCAGTATACCTGCCAGTAAAATGATTTTTGTTACTTTCATTGCAGTTGTCTCCTGTAGTTGGAAAATATTATTTAGATAGCTTCAGCCATCGCTCGGACACCTGATGTGTAGCCAGGTTCAGAGGCTCTATTGATTCTGGACATAGAACAGTCGTCAAGATTAAAAGCCTTTTCTATGAAAGTCCATGATATAAATCAGTCAATTATCTGATTGACTGCCTTGATTCGGCATGGCTTGCGTATGCTGGTATTATATTACAGTCCTGCAATATGAGCCCAGCAGGACGGGTATTCAGACAGTGTTGACAGATGCTTACGGTGATCATCCGCCTGAATCTGGCCTGAAGTTATTGGCTAAATTACAATTAATTCATTACATCAGAGTGTAATAATGCTTAAGCGAAAATCACTTTCATTTACTTCCCTGTTCTTCATTCTTGCGGTTACTGCACCACACGTAAATGCAGGGAATCCAAATTATCGCTCACCTGAAGAAGTTCCAGGCACCACGACGATCACAGCCGAAGAAGTTAAAAAGCTCTACGATGAAGGTGTAGCGATTATTGATGTACGTAACCCGCGCCTGTACGGAAGACGTCATATACCCGGTGCCCATCATCTTGATCTTAAAACTGCATATAATGAAGATGCGTTAGCAGCCTTTGCCAATAAGGATGATCCGGTCGTGATCTACTGCAGCGGTGTTAAATGTGCCCGAAGCTATCGTGCTTCAGAGCAGGCTGTTTCATGGGGTTACAAGAAGGTGAAATATTTCCGTGGCGGTATTGTTGACTGGCGCAACGCAGGCTATCCAGTGGAATCAAGTGCTGTAGAGCCCGCGACGGAGAGCAGCAGTAAATGAATACAGTACAAAATCATATAGCTTCGGTACTGGTTGTAATTGTATTACTTGCGATAACGAGAATGGCTTACGCAAAAAACACCGACTATCGTTCTCCCATGTATGCAGAGGGAGCAAAAACTATCAGTGTTGACGAAGCAAAGTGGCTGTTTGATGAAGGCGCTGTTTTTATAGATGTACGTAATCCACGTTTTTTTGCCAGACGACATGTTCCGGGTGCTCATCACCTCGATATGAAAGATGGTTTCACACAACAGACATTGGCAGCGGTTGCCAGAAAAAACAGGCCGATTGTTATTTATAGCAGCGGCATCAAATGTGGCCGCGCTCATAAAGCTTCGGTGCTTGCTGTTTCGTGGGGCTATCAGAAAGTCTATTATTTCCGTGGCGGGATCGTCGACTGGAAAGATGTGCATTTTCCTATGGAGTCGGGTACAGAGTAATTTTCATGTATTCTGGATGAGATTACGATGATAGCTGGTAAAGAATATCCGCTTCTTTAATCGGACATCATTGTCAAGTTCCCATTAATTGAATAACGAGTTGTATTATAGGATTCGTCGCTATGTGGGCACGCTCCTTTCCGCAGTCGATTTAAATAACTAAC
>DAOWLL010000334.1 GCA_030641945.1 Gammaproteobacteria bacterium
CATGGCCGGCCTGATCGACAAAATGCCGGGCATGGGCGGCATGGCTGACAAGGTCAAGGACAAGGTCAATGACCGCGAAATCACACGTATGATCGCGATTATCCAGTCGATGACGTCGAAGGAGCGCAAGTTCCCGGATATTATCAAGGGCTCAAGAAAGCGTCGTATTGCAGCCGGCTGCGGTTTGCAGGTGCAGGATGTCAACCGATTGATGAAGCAGCATCAGCAGATGCGCAAGATGATGAAGAAAATGTCCAAGGGCGGAATGGCTGCGATGATGCGTGGCATGAAAGCAAAGATGCCCCCTGGAATGGGGCCCGGCGGCATGGGGTTTTAATCTCTTCAAAGTGTTTTAAGTATTTCATATTTAAAAAAAATCACGTAAAATACGCGGCTTCCTGCGGGCCTGAGCCTGCGATACAGACATTTGAGAGATTTATTAAATGGTAACGATTCGTTTATCAAGAGGCGGCGCCAAGAAGAAGCCGTTTTATCACGTCGACGTCAAGGATTCACGCCGTTCGCGTGATGGCCGCTACATCGAGCGTATTGGCTATTTCAACCCTGGTGCGCGCGGTGCAGAACAGCGCCTGCAGATTGATCTAGACCGGGTTGAGCACTGGGTTTCAAACGGTGCTGGCACATCAGACCGTGTAGCATTCCTGGTTAAAGAGGCACGTAAGCAGGCTGCTTGAATTGTTTAGTGTAGATGGCCATGTCAGCTGCGAATGAAAAGCTGATTGTTGGCAAAATCTCCGGCGTTTACGGAGTGAAAGGTTGGGTCAAGGTACATTCGGACACAGATCCACGCGAAGGGATAGCAGACTACAACCCATGGTTTATAAAACAGGGTGGTCATGGCAAGGGTGAGTGGCGCCAGATTCGTTTAGAAAAAGGCAGGCGTCAGGCCAAAACCGTCATCGCCAAGCTTGAAGGTGTCGATGACAGAGATGCAGCCATGCAACTGACAGGTGCATTAATCGCGATCACCCCGGAGCAGTTGCAGGCATTAAGCAAAGATGAATTTTACTGGCGCGACCTTATTGGCTTACGCGTCATTAACAGGGAAGGCATCGAACTGGGAACAGTTCAGCGCCTGATGGAAACCGGCGCTAACGATGTCCTCGTCGTCGGTGGTGAAAAATCAGCTGTACAGGGCGGCAGGGAGCACCTGGTTCCATGGACACCGGGCCAGGCGGTACTCGAAGTTGACCTCGAACAGGGCCAGATACAGGTTGACTGGGATGAGGATTTTTAAAGTTTTTGTGCTGGTTTAATCAGAAACAGGGTCTTTGATAAGGTGCATTTTCACGTAATCACCCTGTTTCCTGAAATGGTCGGGCAAATCACATCAGAAGGTGTGCTCGGCCGTGCCATCAAGCAGGGAATTATCCGGTTAAGCTGCTGGAACCCGAGGGACTTCACCCAGGATCGTCACCGTACGGTTGATGATCGGCCCTATGGCGGTGGTCCCGGTATGTTAATGAAGGTGCAGCCACTGGCTGATGCCATCGATGCAGCCAGGCAGCAGGCAGGCGGATCGGCAAAAGTGATTTATCTGAGTCCGCAAGGGCAGCGATTGAATCAGCATAAAGTCAGGCAACTGGCGCTGCCCGGTGTCGAGAGCAAGGACGTAAGTTTTATTCTGATAGCAGGGCGCTATGAAGGAATTGACGAGCGCCTGATAGAGCAATATGTCGATGAGGAAATCTCGATCGGCGATTATGTGCTCAGTGGCGGTGAGCTTGCAGCAATGGTTTTAATCGATGCTATCGCAAGAATGCTGCCCGGCGTTCTGGGTGATGAAGATTCTGCACAGCAGGATTCATTCATGCAGGGTTTACTGGATTGCCCGCACTATACACGCCCGGAACAGGTCAATGGCAGGCGGGTACCGGATGTACTACTGGGCGGTGACCATAGGGCTATCGCTCGCTGGCGACTGAAACAGTCTCTGGGGAGAACATGGCTGCGCAGACCGGATTTACTGGAAAATGTGCAACTGAATGAAGAACAACAGGGTTTGCTTGATGAATTCCACAGAGAACATCAACAAGCTGAAAAATAGCAGACTACAGGCCATACGTATTAGGCATTAGCGGAGTAATCAAGATGAGCAACATTATTCAACAGCTCGAAGCAGAGCAGATAACAAAGGAGATCCCGGTGTTCTATCCCGGTGACAATGTTGTCGTACAGGTGCGTGTAAAGGAAGGTGAGCGCGAACGACTGCAGGCATTTGAAGGCGTGGTTATTGCCAAGCGCAACCGTGGCCTTAATTCTGCATTCACCGTTCGCAAGCTTTCACACGGTGAAGGTGTCGAGCGGGTATTCCAGACATACAGCTCCAGCATTGCTGATATAAAGGTCAAACGTCGAGGTAAGGTGCGTCGTGCGAAACTGTACTATCTGCGTGGTCTGACTGGTAAGGCGGCTCGTATCAAGGAAAAATTGTAATCGAAACGTTCCTGTTGGCGTTATCTTGCGTTAATACACGCTCAAAGTTGTCATTGACTGGTTTGTAGACTTCGACTTTTCGCGTGTGCTGCCTTGGCTAACACTCAACAGTATCGTTTGTTTCAAATCCAGCTAAAAAAAGAGTGGTCATTTGACCACTCTTTTTTTTGTCTGCGTTATATTTAGCTTATGTGTTTTCTAAGAAATATTTTGCTGTGGTATTTTGCTGCCGGTTGTCTGGCCGGTTCAGTCATGGCTGCGCAAGCTCCCGTGGAAACATCCCACAAAGCAGCCCAGGAAGTTTCCACGGGCGTTCCGCAAAAGAGCGAACAGGCCGCTGGACCGGAGAAAGCTTCCGCTGCAGAAACGGCCATACCCAATCCTGAAGAGTCTGTTTCATTTGAGTCCATCGAACAGCTGAACGAACTCATACAGATCGGACTGTCAGGACTGGCCATGCGCATGATTGAACAGCAGCAGAAGCTCTACCCGGAATTCACCCCGGACTGGTATGCGTTCGAGTTCAAGCATATCGAGACGCTGTCATCGCTTGAGCGATGGCAGGAGATTGTTGATCGTACTGATCTGCTGCTTGCAAAAGCCGTAACCGGGCAACATATAACGCCAAAAATCGCCGCCTGGTTTAAATCACAAAAAGCGATCGCATTACTGAAGCTTGGCGAAGCAGAACAGGCATTAAACGAAGCACGCACCCTGCTCTGGGAAGGCGGGGGGGAAGACCGTGATCGCACTGCATTATGGCGGCGCCTGATTATACGTGCCTATTTGCAGCTGGATTACGCTGAAGATGCGCATAAAGGCCTGCTTAAATACCGCCAGGACTACGGTGACTATAAAACCGACTGGAAGCTGC
>DAOWLL010000600.1 GCA_030641945.1 Gammaproteobacteria bacterium
CGGAAATTCATTTGGCAGCGCATTTGGCGGCAGCGATAACACCGCCAACAATATCGGCGCGCAACTGTCGATACCGATCTATCAGGGCGGCGGCACCAGCTCACGCACCCGCCAGGCCAATGCCGAGGTGTGGTCGGCGCAGGCATCGGTCGACCAGTCCGTTCGCACCACGGTGCAGCAGGTTCGTAATGCTTACCTCGGCGTTGAGGCATCGGTGTCATCGGTGCAGGCTTTCTACCAGGCGCTGATCTCGGCGAAGACATCGGTCGAAGCCACTGAAGCTGGTTTTGAAGCGGGTACGCGTACCAGTGTTGACGTACTGCTGGTACAGGGTCGCCAGTATGAAGCCGAACGCAACTATGCCCGCTCCCGCTACGACTACCTGCTGGTGCTGCTGGAACTGCAGCGCGCTGCCGGTTCGCTGACGCGCGAGGACGTGTGGCAGATCAATGAATGGATGGCGAAAAACAGCACGGACCAGACTCGCGACTACTAGTACCACCCGCAGCTTCATCACTCATTTAGAACATGAGTAACATCATTCCACTTGATGCGCGCTCATTTCTGGCGCCAAAGTACTGGCCGCTATGGCTGGTGTTTGGATTGATGCGTCTGAGTGCACTGCTGCCACTTCGATGGTCTCAGGCACTTGGTGCCGGTATTGGCTTGTTGTTGTACCGACTGGTGCCTTCACGCCGCCGTGTCGCACGTATCAACATCAGGCAGGCCTACCCCGACTATACCGAAGAACAGATTCGTCAACTCAACCGCGCCTGTTTCCGCAGCCTCGGTATCGCTTTTTTTGAAACCTCACTCGCATGGTATGCATCGCGTGACTACCTGCGCTCGATTACGGTTGTCGAGGGAAAACACAACCTGGATGAGGCCGCAGCAAATGGCAAAGGCGTCATCCTGCTATCCGGGCATTTCACCACGCTGGAAATCGGCGGCGCCCTGATGTGCTTGCAGACCCGTTTGAATGGCGTTTACAAGAAAGCCCATGACCCGTTCTTCGATGCCATGATGGCGCATCACCGTTCAAACTGGGGCGGTAATGATTTGCTGGAGAACAGTAACGTGCGCGGCATTATTCGCGGATTGCGTGAGGGCATTGCCACCTGGTACGCACCCGACCAGGACTTCGGCGACCAGGACACCGTGTTCACGCCATTTCTGGGCGGAATGGCGACTACACTGACTGCAACCGCGCGCATGGCAGAGATGACCGGCGCCGCTGTTGTGCCTTTCTATCAAAAGCGGCTGGAGAATGCACAGGGCTATAAACTGGTGCTGATGCCTGCACTGGAAAATTTTCCCGATGATGATATCGAAGTAGCATCGGCGCGCGTCAACAAGGCCATCGAAGACATGGTCTACGCCAACCCCGGGCAGTACGGCTGGGTGCATAAACGTTTTAAAAACAGGCCGCCCGGCGTGCCGCCAATCTATTAATAGTATGTCTACAATTTGCTGCGTAGGAGCGGCTTTAGCCGCGAAAAAAGATTGTCGCGAGATTCATTCGCGACTAAAGTCGCTCCTACGATGATCGATGAGCCTTTGATCAGGTTATTGCGAGAAACACAGTAATGAAGCAATGCTTAAGTGCCTCACGGTTATCGAATACTCTTTTCAATATAGATTGCCGCGCCGCCCTTGCAATGACGGAATAATCAGATGTTTGTTATATAAATAGAGTCAACACCATGTTTTTATAC
>DAOWLL010000382.1 GCA_030641945.1 Gammaproteobacteria bacterium
ATGCGTGCTGATGCATGTTTGTTGACGGCAGCGTCGATCATCTCGGGCGAAGGCTCGCCATCGATGGTTACATGTTCGAAGCTGATATCCAGTACCGCGAACTGCTGCAGTAGCTGGTGCCATCGCTCGGAAGATGGAAAAGACCTGGCGCCGGTAACGATTAATACACGTCTGCCGAACTGGCCGGTCAGCTCAGCAGTGCGGCTGAAGGCGCCACTGCCGAACTCGATGCGTGGCAGGCGGGCAATCGAAAAGGGATTAAAATGCGTAATCAAGCTGGAAACAAGCCGTTGTAAGGTACGCCCGTACGATTTTGCGCCATCCAGTCAGCGACGGTTTCGCGCCACTTTTTGTAATGATCTGTTTCCTTATGTTTTGCGGCTTCGGCAATGTTTTCATAGGCTTCATAGAGTACAAACTGCGTTGGGTTATCTGCAGACTGCAGCACGTCGAAGCGTCGGTTGCCCGGCTCTGCTACGGATAATTCATGGTTCAGACGGGATGCCTCAATAAAATCATCAATATAATCCGGCTTCACAGTGACATGTACAATTGTGACTTGCATGGTGGTTTACCGATTGTGTCTGGTCCTGGATGGTAACATTTTGCCTGGAAATTGACATAATCCACCTTATTACTGTTTTTTACCAGGCATAGATATAACAGGAACGTAACATCATGTAACAACTTCGTAATATAAGGAGATTAGACTTACTGTATGGATATACAGAAGTCTTTTCTGGGCGCAACAGCTCGACCCTCAAGCTTGATACGTATATGGCATAAGCGGTCTTATTTATAATGTTACCATTCAATCCTGACCAGCATATATCGATCAAACATGCTGAAAGAGACGTAGTGTCATGAGCAATGCTGTAATACTGATTATCGAAGATGATGAAGGCATTCAGGATATGCTTTCATATTCATTGGAGCCAGATGGATTTAAATTGCATTCCGCCTTTACTGCGAAAGAAGGTTGGGAAATTATTGAGAACAAGCAGATAGATCTTGTCTTGCTTGACTGGATGCTGCCTGATAAATCAGGAATCGACCTTCTTCACCGTATAAGAAAATATTATTCACAACTTCCGGTAATGATGATTACTGCACGCGCTGAAGAAGAGGACCGCGTACTGGGCCTTGATGTAGGGGCGGATGACTATATTACCAAGCCGTTCTCCGTGCGTGAACTCAAGTCGCGAATACATGCCGTACTCAGGCGTACGATGACTGATGAGCAGCCGATTCAGGTGGGTGATTTATTACTTGATCCTGTCAGTCAGCGAGTCAAGGTAAATGAACAGGGAATAGATCTGCCGCCGACCGAGTTCCGTCTATTGCATTATTTCATGAGCCACCCGGACAGAGTGTTCACGCGAGGCCAGTTGCTTGATCAGGCGTGGGGGACCCAGGTGTATGTGGAAGAGCGCACCGTAGATGTGCATATCCGAAGATTGCGTAAAAACCTTGAACCCTATAATCTAGATGCACTCATTCAGACTGTGCATGGTAGAGGTTACCGCTTCTCTAAACAAATATGAATTCCGGGCTGCGCAGGGAAATTGTTAATCTCGTTGTCTCAGGCTTATTTATTCTCATACTGGGTGCATTGACAGGTTATACACTTGAACTCCTGGTTGTGGGTTTGATTGGATATATAAGCTGGTATCTCTATAGTATTTCAAAGTTAGTCAAATGGCTGGCCAGACCGACAAAGGTTTTTCCCGAGTCAAAAGGCATATGGGGTGAGTTGTATTACCGGATTCATCATCTCTACCAGCGTCAACGCAAAGCCAGAAAAAAACTAAAAACCATTGTCAATCGCTTCCAGGATTCCACCCAGGCTTTACCGATAGCGGCGATAGTATTTAACAGGAACAATGAAATCGAATGGTTTAACCAGGCCGCACAACGCATCTTTAATTTGCAGCAGGCAAAAGATGTGGGTACTCGAATAAATAATCTAATCCGCCAGCCTGCATTTACAAATTATCTTCTGAAAAGGGATTTTAAAGAAATGGTTGAACTCGAGTTTAATCATCGACAGCTGTCATTATGCATAACACCCTATGGGCATAATCAGCTTCTGCTTACGGCGAGAGATATTACCCAACAGCAACAGCTTGATGATATGCGGCGAGATTTTGTGGCAAACGCATCGCATGAGTTGCGCACACCGATTACGGTAATCTCGGGTTTTGTCGAGGCTTTATGTGATCAGGCAGACAGCAGGATAAAAACTCCGCTAGAGAAAATCCAGCAGCAAACGGTGAGAATGCAGCAAATACTGGAAGACCTGATTGTTCTGGCGAGGCTGGAATCTAAAGAAGCGCCCTTGTTGCATGTCAGAGTGGATTTAGAAGATCTGCTTCAGCAGGTTTATAATGACGCGCTCATGCTGGATCATGATCGCCATGAAATTATCATTTCAACACAGCCCGCGAGCATTATGGGTAACAGTGTTGAGTTGCAAATGGCCATTAACAATCTTGTAACCAATGCTATCCGATACACACCCGAGAATGGAATTATCAGGATATTTCTTAACAATGATGATGTTGGTGTTCACATTGGTGTTGAAGATGATGGTATTGGAATCATGCCCGAACATATCGGTCGATTAACAGAGCGTTTTTATCGCGTTGATCCGGGCAGGTCGAGGGCGCAGGGTGGCACCGGTCTTGGGCTTGCTATTGTCAAACATGTGCTCGATCGTCATAACGCCAGTTTGCATATTGACAGCGTGCCCGGAGAAGGCAGCCTGTTTCGATGTGATTTTGAATTGTTCGATGAAGAGGAAAAATAATAAGCAGCATAACCCGCTCGGCCGATATTGCATTCAGGTATCGGCAGCTGCAGTTGTTCAAAAGAATAACAAACATTATTCACCACAGAGGCACAGAG
>DAOWLL010000420.1 GCA_030641945.1 Gammaproteobacteria bacterium
AGTACTTCGCGGATGATTTCCAGGAAAGGCACGCCTAGTAACACCTTCGTTTGAATTTCGATCCGTTTGCGGTAAGAATCGACTAAAGCTTCCAGCCCCTGCGTATGCGCGCTCACCGTCGCGGCCTGCAGGGCGGCAGATATCGGCCCACCATCCGGCATCCCGATGCCGGCCGTAACGCGCTCGGCTACATCAACGACCGTCAGGCTGGCCTGGTTGTTCTCAGCCAACGAAACGGCCCTCTCTAACGCAACGCCGCCCTTCAGCTCGGAATCAGTGACAAAAAGTATGTTTTTGAAACGTTTCATATCATTCCTCACTCCCATCAGTGACCAGACTCAGCCCAAACAGCCTCGCCACACGCGCCTCGATCACCGCCAGCTCTGAGGCAAAAGCGCCAGTGTGATCGAGAACATGGACGTGCAGGTGCTCTTCATCCAGCTCGGCACTCAAGGTACCCGGCAGCAGGCTGACCGTATTTGCCATGAACACCCGGGGCAGGCCCGGTGGTAACCGCCACCTGTGTTCAAACAACTCCGGCGAGATCGGTAGCCGCGGATGCAGTGCTCGCCTGGCCACATCCACTCCGCCGTACAGGGAGCGCCAGAGAAAAAATGGTACAAAGCGTACAATCCCGGGCAGGGACCAGGAAACGCCGGGCAGTAACGCTCTGCTGGCGAGTACCGCGAACACGATCACCAATGCACCTACCAGCCATGAATTCATTGCACCTTCCGTGAGTATCCACCATAGCAGGGCAAACAGTAGTGTTCGAAAAGCAAAGCTTCCAAACCCCATCTAGAGTCACCTGTTGTTATTTCTGTCTGCACATCGAATGACCGCCTTCTCCTGCTCAATGAGAAACAGAACTGAGAATGCAACCAGGACAATGCGCACCCGCATCGTAACATCAATACCCGTAGAACCGGGCAAGGCCTGCATTGGACCCAGGCAGACCTGGAAAACTAATGGGTACGACGACCGTAATAGTGTATAGCGGCATCCCGGCAAGCCATGATGATTGAGCACATTCGCCTTGATCGGCAACATGCAGATGATGGTCAAGCTGAGGTTATCATAGACAGTACGCTTCTGTTCCATAGCGCGGGCGGATGGTGAATCTGAAAGCGATAACACTGTCAGAACCCTCGTCAGCAGATGCGTGGAAGCGGGTCATCCTCAAGCTCTTCAAGTATACGTTCGCCGCCTATCTCTGTTTCAAGTAACACATGATTTATTTCTGTATCAATAGTGCCAATCAAGCTTGCACCTGTTCCAGCATCCATATCCTGCCAGCTAGCCAGCAGCTTATCCGCCTCTTCAGGATCAACAACAGCGACGACCCTGCCCTCGCATGCGAGGTACATGGGATCATAGCCCAGCATGTCGCATACAGATTGCACCGGGTCGCGTACCGGTAGTGAAGATTGTGCCAAACGCACACCCATACCTGTCGCTCGATGCAATTCAGAACATACAGTTGCCAGCCCTCCTCGGGTCGGATCTCGCATGAAGCGCAAGCCTTTATATTGCAGAGCTGCTTGCGTTAGACCCAATACACTCGCAGCGTCTGATTTGATATCACCGCGCAGTCCAAATTCCTCACGCGCCAGCATCACGGCTATGCCATGATCGCCGACCGGGCCGCTGACAATAATTGCATCACCGTTTTTGATATTGCTCATTGCCAGCCTGTGTCCACTGCGTATACCGACACCGGTAGTTGCCAGGTATAAACCACCACCCTCACCGCGGCGTAATACCTTGGTGTCACCGGCAACAACTTTTACACCGATCTCAGCCGCGGTTTCCGCCAGCGTTTTGATAATACGTTCCAGGGTTTCGATTTCCAGACCTTCTTCGATGAACGCATTCAAGCTCAGGTACTTTGGAATGGCGCCTGCTACAGCAAGATCGTTTGTGGTGCCATGAACTGCGAGCGAACCAATATTGCCACCGGGGAACTCCAGCGGCTGCACCGTGAAACCGTCCGTGGTAAATAAAACCTCACCGCCGTTGATGTCGATAGGCACAGCATCCGCCTGTACATCCAGCTCCGGGTTGGCAAGATGGCGCGCAAAAATCTCATCGATCAATTCACGCATGTAGCGGCCGCCATTACCGTGCGCCAGTGATATGTGGGTGTCTTGCATCTTTACGTTCCTACTAATTGTTTATTAACCGCAGAGGCGCGGAGACGCAGAGTTTGTTTTTAATTTCGCCTGCGGCGCAACTAACTTAAAAAAGTTTTTCTCTGCGCCTCAGCGCCTCTGCGGTTCATTTTTTCCTATTAAATCCATATTCAATAATCTAGTGATATGTGGGTGTCTTGCATATTACTTACCTGCAAATTGTTTATTTACCGCAGAGGCGCAGAGACGCTGAGTTTTTTAATTTCGCCTACGGCGAAACTAATTTATTAAAGTTTTTCTCTGCGCCTCTGCGCCTCTGCGGTTCATTTTTTATCTGCTAAATCCATACTCAATAACCTGCCCGAAACTGATGCCGGCGTCATTGACGGGTATCAACTCGGGCAGATGAACTTTAAAGCCATCGTCTGACAATAGCGCAAGCGCATGTTCGGTCAGTACACGGTTCTGAAA
>DAOWLL010000250.1 GCA_030641945.1 Gammaproteobacteria bacterium
AATTCATTTAATAGCACCACCACACGCTGCCGCGCACCGACTTCCGGGGCGAGCGTAACGGTAACGGTTGGGGAACCTGAAGAAGAGGAAAGCTGGATATCGTAGGCCGGCGGTGCAGGCTGACGGATCGTAGGACGCAGCAGTAAGGGCATGGCATTGGATTCAACGCCTTCATGTTCCGTGGGCGGGGTGCCCATGAGTAATCGATGAATCACCTGGAGCGCTTGCTGACCGGCCAGTAACGAGCCTGTTGTCGGAGCCGAAAGATTAATTTCGATGCGGTTGTCGCTTAGATTTTCCCTGGCAGGCGAATATACTGCCTCGCCGATTCGCAGGGCGGTCACTTCGCCCCGAAGACGTTTTCCCTTAATGACCAGTGTGGACGAACTGAAGATCGGGTTGTCTGGACCGGCATCGGTTTCGATCTCTTCCACCACCGGATGATGAAAGGTCCGAACATACACATTCCTTGCGCGTACAGGCAAAGCCTGCTGCGGATTGTCTTCTGCATCAATGAGCACGAGGTTGCCGACATAAGCAACAGAAAGTTTATAGGTTGTCTGAAAAAAGACCGACCATAACTTGGATAACTCCTCAAGATTCAAAGGGGTTGGAGTGAATTTTACAAGCTCAACCTGATCAGCTAGGTTGGAGCCTGCCAAATATGGAAGACTTGGGTTGCCAATAGTATCACTTATCGCCTGCCGGGTTAATAAGGGGCGGGCGTGTAGAGTGCGCACCGTGCTGCCGAGTAATCTCTGGGGCTCCAGATTATCTTCATTTCCATAAAAAGTGAGTAAATAATGCAGATCCAGGGCCACTTGTGGACGTTCAACAAGCGTGCCGTCAGCCCGCCTGGTGGGGAGATCGTCGTTGCGATAAGCTGGATTTGGTGTAACCTGGTATAGAAAAATGTTAACGCCCGGCGTACTACTACTATCCAGGGCGGAATCGTCCGGGCGCTTCATGGTCATGGCGGCTCCGGTTACCTCAGACTCCACATTGGGACGTAATAACTCATTTAAAGTAGCTGTTACCGTTGCGATGGCCAGGTAATTACTCATAAGATTTAATACTCCGGAAAACCGTAGTTACGAACTGATAAATAATCGTCAAATCCCTTGCGAACCGGCGCTTGTGGTGGAGGCGATAGAGGGGGTTGTGGCGTCTGTGCAGCACGCACTTCCACCTTGCCGATATTTACTTTTACAGTCTGTTTAGCCTCAGGCTGAATTGCCGCCTTTTTGATCACTGATCCGATTTTCGAGAATGGGGTCTGTCTTATAGGCGATATCTTGGTTTGCTTGATTTTAGATGGTGGTACAGGTTTTATTATTTCCTGTCCGTCCTTTACATAAGACTGATTGTGATCATTTGTGGGTGTATCTCTTTTTAAATCTTCGGCAATATCGTTTGCCGGAGATAGTGCTGAAATAGCTGAACCATTCTGAGTATTTCCTTTTCCTTTCTTGGCTTCTGGTAGTGCTGTAATCAGGTTTTCACTTTGTGTCTCAGGAATCGACAGGTGAGACGTTATCCCGCTCTCTTTTTTTGTTTCGTTTTTTTCTGTCATATTAGTAACTATTGTCTTATTAATAGCTATAGTCTCTTGAATCTGTTGAGGTGGGTGTGAACCGAGTTGTGTTTCTTCGTATAATAGTGGAGATGACTCCGGATGCGTTGTTTTTGACGTTTTTCCTTTAGAACTAACCATTGGCGCCGCAAAATCTTCCACATCCGGATCTGTCAATGAATGAGTTGCTAAACTATCAGGTGGGGCACCGGGCGTTGCCGGATGTGCCTCAGCCTTTTCCGGAGACGGGTCATCTCTATTTGCCGGTTCCGTACGCTCTGTCGGGTAGTGAAATCTGTCCGGCCCATTTGCAACTTTATCATTTTGGATGCTGTTAAAAAGTGGAACAGCTATGTTGCTTGATTCAAATATTCCTTTTCGTGGTCTTATTGAATTCATGGAATATAATCCGGCTCCCCGTAAGGCTATGTTTAACAAGTATCCACTCATGCTAATTCTTCCGGTGAAAGACTATCCAACAATAGATTTAAATAACGATGCCTCTTGCTGATGTTCATGCTTAAAATCTCTGATTCACTCCAGTGATAATGGAGCGCAAGTAAGTGGATCTGGTAGTAAAGGTCATCAGAAGTAGAAGTGATTTCCTGTAATAAATATGCTCCCGTATCAAACAGGGTGGAGAACGGTTCTTCGCATATCGGGCAAGCCAACTTTAAAATCAAGTCCGCCTGCGGATCCAACCTGGCCATTTTCTCCGGGAAATCCTGCAATATTTCAGGAGACCACTCCACTTCATTATTTTTGTCGTCAAAAACTGTCTCGACACATCGTCTTAGCAACAACTCCTCTCCGGCCTGAACATCCGTACTTGCCTTACGCGCAGCCGCTTCCTGATCAATCCCGGTTGGCAAGCGGAAGCGAACATGAAACTTTTGACCATCACTCTCTACCGTATCTTTATATACAGGTTTCGGCTCTTGATAGATTGGTTGCAACAGGTCGCTCACGCTGAGTTCAACATCCATAAGCTCATTACAGTCTGCTTGAGGGCAATTTAGTATGCACTGCATCCTATTACCCTTAGTCAAACACCGGAGATGTAAAAGTAAGGCCTCGCGATCACCAATAGTAAGTCTGCCAACCACATCCGTGGTTACCTCTTCAACTCCTTCCATACGAGTGATGCAACGGGTCAGCAAGTTTGTTATGCAGGTCACCGGAAGAGTGCTGCTGGTTGACTCGGTAATAAACTCTTCATCAAAACCTGTGAGCATGCGCAGCTCTACATCGCGATAATGCGTTTCCCCAATCCAGTATCCGTTTGGCAGAGCAACCTGTTCAACCCTATCCTTCAATATTAAACCTCAGGCTCGGTAAAAGTTGGTTCGGTTGGTTCGGTGGTCTCATAATCCCGCTCCCATCCTTCATTTTCCAGCTTCAAGGTCTGGATGGCTATGGCATTGGCGCTTGCATCAAGTTCCGGCAGGGCCTGAAACTCCGAGACCCAGCAACGATACACTTTATAAGCAACAGCGAGCTGGCCGGCTTCGTTATATACTTCTATAATGATATCCTTACGAAAATCCTTAAGTGACACTTCACTGCCCAGACCGGAACCAAAGTTCCAGACCTTATTTGCCCATATCTCGAATTCTGGGTCGTGGGTTACGCCACGTTCAAGGGTGATGGCCTCGTACTTGCTCTGGCCCGGTGTTTTGCGCACTGTGCTCGGATCGCCGCCTTCCCGCCAGTCGGTACTCTCCGTGGTTCGCTTCAAAGCGCCTACTTTACTGACTCCGGCCACGTATTTCCCATCCCACTTAACGCGAAACTTGAAATTTTTATATGGATCAAAACGATGTGTATTTACACTAAACTGTGCCATGATTTCCTCCTTATGCCTCGACCTGGCCGGCTAATTGTTGAATTTTAATAATAACGAACTCAGCCGGCTTGAGCGGTGCAAACCCTACCAGGATATTGACGATGCCCAGGTTGATATCATTTTGAGTGGTTGTTTCAGAATCACATTTAACAAGGTAGGCTTCCCTGGGTGTAGTTCCCTGAAAGGCACCCTGGCGAAAGAGATTGTGCATAAATGCCCCCAGGTTTAGCCGTATCTGTGCCCAGAGCGGTTCGTCATTAGGTTCAAAGACCACCCACTGTGTGCCCCGGAACAGGCTTTCTTCAATGAAAAGCGCGATGCGCCGGACAGGCACATATTTCCATTCCGACGCCTGCTGGTCGGCACCCATCAATGTCCTGGAACCCCAGCACACGTTACCGTAAATGTCGAAGTTGCGCAGACAGTTTAAGCCGAGCGGATTTAATTGCCCGTTTTCCGGATCGGTGAGTTTGTAATCGAGATCCGGGACATTTCGGAGCGCGGCCTCAATACCGGCGGGTGCTTTCCATACACCACGATTGGCGTCGGTACGGGCATACAGACCGGCTATTGTGCCGCTGGCACCAACACTTTTTAGGCGATAGTTGTTGAGCGGATCGGGAATTCGTGGCCGCGGGAAATAGGCCGCTGCATTTTTTCCTCGCAGATTTGCATTATCATCCAGC
>DAOWLL010000088.1 GCA_030641945.1 Gammaproteobacteria bacterium
ATCTATTAGCGTCTGGTGCCTATCTGCCAGAGATTGCTTCGTACCTCGCAATGACGAATTTACTAAGATAATGTGCATTTTTTGGCTTAAGTAAGTGCCATTCGGGTCAGGGTTGAACCCTCTTCTCTAAACTATGCAACTTTGATTCTGACCACCTTCATAATCTCAAACTCCATTCCTGCCACTGACTCCCTGGCGGGGTAATAAGTCAGATTAACGCGCTGACCTTTCAAGTTCCTGTATTGTTTTTTACGCCTGTATTTGAAAGGTACGTCACAATCCTCGATCATGATCGTATTCAGAATCCAGTCATCCTGGGTTCTTTGTACGTGCGAAGTGACCTTAACCATCTCAGTATGAGTAAGTTGCTTGTGTTGTTGCAATAGTTTTTCGGGCTGTGATTTCAATGGCATTTCCTAAGCTGAGAGCATTGAGCACTCACCTGGCACGACCAGCTTGAGTTCTCCTGGCACCGCCTAAAACGCACTTTCTTCTCTGCGATTGGCTCATCATCCAGGTTGATCGGCATTACTTCCTCAGATGACCATTCCACCCAGGGCACACGATAATGTTTTACACAGGTTCCGTTTGATTCCGGATCCATGAGTTCCGCCACTACTGTGCCAAGTGCTTCTTTAGGAAAACTATGCAAGGCCACCATATCAATCAGACCATCATTGATTATCGCGTTGTTCGGCGCCAGTTTCTGCCCCACGCCCGCCTGTCTGCCATTGCATACGGCACTCACAATGACCCCGGCTTCCACATTATATAATCCGGGGCTCTGCATTTTTTACCTCATCGGATACCATGTCTTCAAACTGCGTGAAATTTTCTCTGAATGCCTGGGCAAGCTCACGGGCTTTGGCCTGGTAGGCGGTTTTGTCTGACCAGGTACTCTCCGGCCGCAGGACTTCTTCAGGCACGCCGGGGCAGGTTTCAGGGACCATCACCTTGAACACCGGGTCCTGATGCATAGCCACTTCATCCAGTTCTCCTGAAAGTGCAGCTTTTAACATGGCCCGTGTATGACTGATGTCCATGCGTTCACCGATGCCATAAGGACCGCCACTCCAGCCGGTGTTGATTAACCAGCAACCGACTTTATGCTCGCGAATCTTTTTACCCAGCAGGGTATCGTAAACACTCGGGTGTAGTGTCATAAAGGGCGCGCCAAAGCAGCTACTGAATGTTGCCTGTGGTTCAATAACACCCGCTTCGGTGCCGGCTACCTTGGCGGTGTATCCGGATAGAAAATAATACATGGCCTGATCAGCAGTGAGTTTTGCAATGGGCGGCATGACGCCAAAGGCATCCGCTGTGAGCATAACGACGTTGCTGGGGTGGCCTGCTTTGCCTGGATAAATTGCCCCCGGTATGTGCGTAATGGGGTAAGCGGCGCGCGTGTTTTCGGTGAGGCTGTCATCGTCAAGATCCAGTTGGCGATGACGGAAATCGATGCCCACATTTTCGATCACCGTGCCGAAGCGGCGGGTAGTGTCATAGATCAGCGGTTCCTTTTCTTTAGATAGATGAATCACCTTTGCATAACAACCACCCTCAAGATTGAACACACCATCCTCACCCCAGCCATGCTCATCATCACCTATCAGTCGCCGATGCGGGTCGGCTGACAGGGTGGTTTTGCCCGTGCCAGACAGGCCAAAAAAAACCGCGACATCATCTTTTTCTCCAATGTTTGCCGAAGCATGCATGGTTAATATCCCCTGCTGGGGCAACAGGTAGTTCATCACAGAGAATATTGATTTCTTAATTTCACCTGCATACTGGGTACCGCCGATCAGTACAATTTTTCTGGCGAAGTTTATGATGATGAAGGCTTCTGAATTAGTGCCATCAATACTCGGTTGTGCATGAAAATGGGGGGCGTGAAGGACAGTAAATTCGGGCTCGTCAATGCCAATGTGCCGGTTGAAATTCGACGGGCGTATAAACAGGTTACGCGAGAACATGGAATGCCAGGCCATCTGGGTAATAATTCGAATTGGCAGTTCGCTTTGCTCATCGGCCCCGGCCAGCAGATCCTGCACAAACACATCCTTTCCTTCGAGGAAAACACAGACTTTTTTATATAGCCGGTCGAATGCTTTTTCTGAAATGGAGTGATTTACCCTGCCCCACCAGACATTATTGTGGCTACCGGGTGAATCAACAATGAACTTGTCATTGGGTGCTCGCCCGGTAAAACTGCCGGTACGTGTTACCAGTGGGCCCATGTGCGCAAAAAAGCCTTCTCTGCGTCGAATTGCTTCTTCATATAACTGGGCGGTTGTCTGGTTCCAACGAATCGTATCGATGTTTTTCAGACCGATTTCTTTGAGTTTTTCTTCCAGGTCTTCGATGCTCATCAGGCGGCTCCCTAGTAGCAATTTCGCGCAACACAAAACCCCTGGTCAGAAAACAGAGCGGGGCAATATGCGGGCTAGGTATGGATATTAACGAAATCTGTGCTACGACCGCAGTTTTTATGGCTGGAAATTGACTGATATCAATCGAGACCGGGCCATTGCTTAGTTCATGAACGATGAAAGACCTGACCCAGCTCATGTTTTGGCCCCGTTCATGTTTTCAACAACAGCATGCTCAGTTATTATTTTCTACCAGGTAACTTGAATATTGAGGCATCGATATAAAATGAACGAGACCATTGAAAATGGCTTTCGCAAGAAAATCAATGGCGTTACAAACGTCTATTACGAGGGTTACTGGATAAAATGTTATGAACCGCCTCTGGACAACCTCTCGGCAAAGAAGGGTCTGATCCAGTCATTGACGCGCCGTTTGTTCAATCATATGGAACACGGTATCAATATCCCGGGTAAATTGCTCGATGATGTTCGGGCAGCTTACGAAGCTGAACACGACCCCAGAAAAAAACGTGTAAAAGGCGCTATGCTCGCCGGCGCCCTGTTCAACCGTGCCGCCGATATCTTCACTCATCTTGTCGAGCTGGAAGCCAGTGGTGTTGAAATACTTCCTGAGAATGACCTGATGCATACATGTGGCCAATGTCTTCGTGAAGCACTGGAATTTGGCGACCTTGTTAAGCACCGTAATGGTGACGAAGGTATCGATGAACTCTGGGGCGAACCCTTCAAGGCTTTCATAATGTCAGTTGATGACTTCTACGAAAGCCGATATATCAAGATCGCAATGACAATGAAAAACATCGATCAAGCGGCTACATACATGGCCGAGTGTATTAAGAATGACCCGCGCTTCCCCGGGCTTGATCAGTTGATTCTGGAATATGCGAAGGCTGCCAGACGCAAGTGCGAAACCTTGCGCACGGATGATGACATCTTCGATGTCTGGTCAGATTTTGTGGTGGCTGGTGAGGAGGTCACGGATTTTACACCCGAACACAACGCCTCTCTTACCGGTGATCCGCTGATTGATATTCTAGCTGTCAAACATATGCTTAAATCTGGCGTCAGGCTGATTGCATTTATCACCCGGGCCCGTACCCCAATGCCTAAAAGCACAGAAAAATATTTGAGCGAATGTGCGCAATACAAGAAACGCTTATGCTGAAATAAGAATCGTTTTTTATCGCCCTGTTGACAGCAGACGACTTATGGGCGACCCCTTTTATGTTGATCAATATTGCAATTAAACCACTGATTCATTCGTCTACTGATCAGGGCACACATGTTTGTGCCTGACGATAGATCAATCTGGAGGTCAATATGAAAGATAAACAGCAATTACTCAATACAACTCTGGCGGGTGTGATAGCAGTTAGCGCTGCGATGATGGCAACCAGTGCCAATGCTGTCCCGGATAATCCCAAACAATGGGAAAAATGTGCCGGCATCGCCAAGCAGGGCATGAACGACTGCGGCGCGCTGGATGGCAAGCATGGCTGTGCAGGACAGGCAAAAATCGATAATGCTGATAGCGAGTGGGTATATGTTCCGCAAGGAACCTGTACGAAAATCACCGGTGGCGTCATTGCTGCCGTAAAACCGGCGAAATAGCCATGAGCGGACAGCAAGCCGGTTTGCCTGTGAACAGTGTTGGTATTGGACTGCGCTCGGTACACATCGAGCGTATTCTGAAAGAGCAGCCTGAAGTGCCATGGTTTGAAATATTAATGGATAACCATACGGCACAGGGTGGGTTGATACCCAGGCAACTGGCGGCTGTCCGTGAACATTACCCATTGAGCCTGCACTGTGTTGGCATGTCCCTGGGTGGCATGAACCCCCTTGATGTGGCTTACCTTGAAACCGTCAAGCGAATGATGCACGAATACAGCCCTGTACAGGTATCAGACCACCTGTGTTTCACTCATCATGGCATCCATCATTTCAACGACTTGTTGCCGATCCCGTTTACCAGTGAATCATTAAACCACGTCAGTGGTCGTATAGATAAAGTGCAGGATTATCTGGGTAGAAGAATACTGGTAGAAAATGTGTCTACTTATTTACAGTTCCAGAGCTCGGAGATGAATGAGGCCGAGTTTATGTTCGAGCTGGTCAACCGAACCGGCTGCGGCATACTTCTCGATATTAACAATGCGTATGTAAATGAATACAATCACGGTTTTTCCGCAAAGGCGTTTATCGACACGATACCTGTTGAACATGTTGGTGAGGTGCACCTGGCCGGTTTTGAAGACAAAACAGAATATCTTATTGATGCGCACAACAACCGTGTGAGTCATCCAGTATGGAAATTGTTTGAGTACTATTTACAGTTCGGGCACGGAGCCCCGGTGTTGATCGAGTGGGATAATGATATTCCCGGGCTGGATGTCCTGCTTGATGAGGCGGCAAGGGCGGAAGACATCATCTTCCATTATTCGGAAAGCGCGGCCAGGTATGCATAATGCCAACTGATCTGGAACAACATATATCCGAGTTCACGCTTGCACTGACCGGTAATCCCCGGGATGGCGAATACGAAATCTTGCCAAAGATAACTGGTTCATCGAGGATCTCTCCACAACTTGCGCTCGAGATTTACCGAAACAATACCCGCGGCACAAGAACCAATGCATTAGAGGTGATTTATCCTGCATGCAAAAGCATACTGGGTAGTGACACATTCCACTCAATCGCACGGGAATTTGTTGTTGCAGATAGCATCGGCATGTCTGACCTGAATCTATATGGCGAAACATTTAACCACCATCTGGGTGTAATACTTGATACGGGCCGCTTGCCTGAAGAGTATGCGTATTTACAGGACCTTGCCAGCCTGGAGTTCAAATATCACGCTGCCTACTACGCAGATTCTGATCCTGTATTTGATTTTGACTTATTCGAGCAAAAAGTAAAAAGTGGACAACAGGTGTATTTGAGGGTCAGCAGTTCACTTGAACTACTGGCTTCCCAATACCCGGTATTTGAAATCTGGCTGCAAAATCGCCCTGTGCTTGAGACAAAACGATACAAAAGCCAGATCGGGCATAATGTTCAAGCTATAACAGCCAGGCAATACCTGCTTGTGTTTCGTCAGAACGACACGCCGGCTGTTGTGTCAATTAGTGATCAAGAATACCGTCTGCTTGAAGCATTCGTTAACAATCAATCATTGCAGACTATTGTTGATCGTATTGATTGTGATATCGATGTGTTACTGCCAGGATTGATTACAAACAAATGGATCGTTGCTATTAATGACAATGAGTGATGTGAATATTTTCGACAGGCCAGTATTGAACAGACTGTATCGTTACGGTTGTACACTGTGCAAGAATCAGGACGACGCCTATGACTTGGTGCAATATGCACTCGAAAAGTTTTTACAGAATCCGCCCGGTCGAAAACATACCAATGATCTGGCCTATGTGCGCACCATTATGCGAAACCGGTTTATTGATGAATATCGAAGGTCAAGCCGGTTTCCTGAAGAAAGCTATGATGACGAATCTACTGTCGCAATGGATGAGTCGTCGCTGGAAGACATCGTTATTGCACAGGCGGATCTTGAGATCGTATGGGAAATACTCGATCCATTTGAGAGGGAAATTCTGTATTACTGGGCAGTAGAGGAAATGACAGCGCAGGAAATATCCAGCCAGATCAGTGTGCCGAGAGGCACAGTGTTATCACGCATTTACCGTGTCAGGAAAAAAATCAAATCAGAAACCGGTGGCGGACGATTATCCGGAGGTTACAAGGTATGAACAAGCCGCTAAAACAATCCGTACGAGACAAGCTGGAGTCATACTCATTAAGTGATGCGCAATTGCAGAAACTCGAGTCACTCGACGTACAGGCTGCGCCTGTACACGTTCGCCGGATTTCAGTTTTTCCCTTAGCAATCGCAGCTGCAGTGGTAGCATTCCTTTTGGCATTCTTTCTAACACCGCTGCTTGTGGAGCAGAGCGATGTGCGCGAACGCATTGCCATGGAGGTCGCCATGAATCACATCAAGCTTAAACCGCTGGAAGTCGAGACCAGCAGCATTGAAGGCATTCGCGACTACTTCAAGAAACTGGATTTCATTCCAGTCAACAGCAAACTGGTTAGTCAATCCGGGCTTGAACTGATTGGCGGTCGCTATTGTTCATTGCAGGGAATTACTGCAACCCAGCTCAGGTTCAGAAAACCGGATACCGATAGTGTGCAAACCCTGTATCAGACCGAATACCGAAAGGATGTTTTCAGGAATATTCCGGTACTGGAAGAAGGTAATGAGCCGGTCGATATTTATGTAAAAGGCATCAAGGTAAGAATATGGGTGGAAAAGGGTCTGTTGTTTGCATTGACCGAGCTGCCAGACAACTACAATCAGTAACAACCTGGTAGCTGCTCGCTCAGAAAAAGAGTTCTGAGCCTGCTTTTCTCTAATATGTAGTAATGTCATTACCAAGGGAAACTGGCGGACTAATGACCAGGGGACTTTGTCGCAATACCTTATCAG
>DAOWLL010000558.1 GCA_030641945.1 Gammaproteobacteria bacterium
CAGATAATCATGATAAGGACGGGCAAGTTGATACAGATCGGTTTTCGCAAGCTTATATGCCTTGCTCTGCAGTGCGGCGACCGAGAACATTACCGACAAAACCAGTACAGCAACAGAAGCATATGGATGATATGACTGCTTTACAGGATTTGATTCGTCATCGCGCAAGTAACGCACCGTGAAAGCACCAATGCTCAGAAACCAGCTGATCAGAAACAGGAAATAAATAGCATCAACCGTCCTCGCCGGAGGCCACCCGCCCATGGACCACCATGCGGGGAACTGTAACAGCACGGGCAGCGCGAATGTGCATAGAACCAGTGATGCGACAACTGACATCGAAACAGACAATCTCCTGCCTGACAGCTGAAGCAGGCTTGAAATCACAAAAGGCGCAAGCATACTTGAGACAATCAGCACGGGATTGCTGACCCAGATCCACAGTATCTTTAATCCCACAGACAAGCTGCCGTTTATTGAACGTAACATATCATGCCTGAGTGGAAAGTCTGCAGCACGTATCGCATTGCCGGGAGAATAATAAACGACACCGAAACAAACCAGCGACACCACGAGTATCAGCAGCCACGGTATTAGTATTGCCCGGCCTGAGCGCAGGTGGATTAATACACCTGACAAGGCCATAGCTGTTATTGCTAGCATGCTGGTTTCATTCGCACCAACAGCAATTACCACTACCAGCAGTAACACAGTAAATAGTGTGAAATAACTTTTCGAACTCTGCTGTCGCTCGGCCAGTCGAAGCATTAATCCAAACGTAATGAGTACAAATATATTTGCGGTTTGATAGGTGAACGCACCGGCCATCCAGTACAGGCCACTCGCCGGACTCATCATGCCCAGCAGGTAAACACAGACGAAGCATAATGATGCCAGCAGTACAGGACGGGCGGATAGCCTGGTCCCGAATAGTGTTGACAGGAAAAATGCCGTTGCCAATAACAATGCACTTATCACAATGGCAGGAATAAACTTGTAGCCATCAAATAAATCAAAAACGACAGGGTATGCAGCATACAGTGCGTTGCCGGTGTAGCGCCCGCTCCATTCAAGGTAATGGGTCCACAAATGTCTGATCAGGCCATGATCATTGACGCCACTCGCCATGCAGAAATCATCTGATGAGGGCTGTGCATACTGGGCGAGCAGGACAAACACCAGCAGGACTGCAAAACAGGCAGCAACCAGCAGGTAGGGTGCTACCTGCGTAATTGAAGTCAGCCGGGATTGTTGTCTGGTTGTTTGCATTAAAGGCTTTATGCCCGGGGAATTTATTGGTCGGGACGACAGGATTTGAACCTGTGACCACCACACCCCCAGGTATGTGCTGTTAGATCCGTTATCTCGTTGATACTGTTGATATTTTTCACTTAATCCGCCCTGTCAGTAACGGCATGTTCTGTCACATATTATCAAATAGTTACAGACGAGTTTGCACAAAATAAGAGTGCTGAATTTGGAAACTTATCGAAAAGTTGTGCAGGCCTGTGGCTACCAAAAACATCGTACATAATGACGCCTTTGACATTTTTAGTCCTTATCACCCTCCCCATCCTGTCCACCCTGCTCGGGCCGCATCAAAGCTACGCTCTCTTACACCTCGAAATTCTGGCGCTTCGCCAACAGCTTGCCATTGTGAGCCAGACACCATGCAAGCGACTCCGATTTAACCGGGGTCAGCGGCTGTTCTGGGTCTGGCTCTACCGCCTGTGCCCGGGTTGCCTGAGGGTATTGTCAAGTTATAGAATGGAAGGTCCTTGATCTGATCTGCAAGGACACCCGTTTGCTCTCAGGCTGATTGACAGCCACACGTCACCTCACTCCAGATATAAAAGGCCTTATCGCGGAACAATTGATAATGCCTGGCTTTCAGAAG
>DAOWLL010000359.1 GCA_030641945.1 Gammaproteobacteria bacterium
ACATAAAAATATATTTCAATTCTCTGCGTCTCCGCGCCTCTGCGGTGAATCCTGCCTTAAATAAACGCAAATAAGTTGGCATTTAAACAACAAGGCCGGCGCGTCATGCGCCGGCCTTGTTATCCATATACAACCTGGCTTTTTTTACACAGCCGCTTTCACTGCCTGTAACTTGCCGAAGCTTATTTCACCATCCTTGAGATCGACACGTATCACATCACCTGCGATATAGTCACCGACAAGCAACTGTTGCGCCAGCGGGTTTTCCAGATACTGCTGGATAGCACGTTTCAAAGGACGTGCACCGTAAACCGGATCGAAGCCGGCTTCGCCAAGCTTATCCAGCGCCGCCTCACTGACATTCAGCGCGATATCTTTCTCCTGCAGACGCTGGCGTAAATGCTCGATCTGGATGTTGGCAATGGAGCGAATCTGCTCACGGCCCAGCGGATGGAACACAACGGTTTCATCGACGCGGTTGATGAACTCCGGACGGAAGTGCTGGCCAACAATCCCCATCACCGCTTTCTTTACGCCTTCATAATCGCCGGCAGCCGACATCTCCTGGATCTGATGGGATCCCAGGTTGGACGTCATGATGATAACGGTGTTTCTAAAATCAACGGTTCTACCCTGGCTGTCGGTTAAACGTCCATCATCCAGTACCTGCAGCAGTACGTTGAATACATCGGGATGTGCTTTTTCAATTTCATCGAGCAGTATCACCGAGTAGGGTTTGCGCCTGACTGCTTCCGTCAAATAACCTCCTTCATCATAACCGACATAACCCGGAGGTGCGCCAATCAACCTGGCGACAGAATGTTTTTCCATGTACTCGGACATATCCAGCCGCACCATGGCATCATCAGTATCAAACATAAACTCGGCCAGCGCCTTGGTCAGTTCAGTTTTACCCACTCCGGTTGGACCGAAAAACATGAATGAACCGTTTGGACGATTGGGGTCCGATAAACCAGCACGTGAACGACGGATTGCATTCGCAACAGCGGTAACTGCGTCTGCCTGGCCGATGACACGCTGACCAATTTCTTCTTCCATGCGCAGCAACTTTTCCTGCTCGCCTTCCATCATTTTGCTGACAGGAATACCGGTCCAGCGCGATACGATATCTGCAATTTCGTCTTCCGTTACTTTAGTGCGCAGCAGCCTGTTATCAGACGGGTCGCTTTGTTCCAGCTGCGCTGCCTGATCAAGCTGTTTTTCCAGCTCAGGTATACGTCCGTACTGCAGTTCAGACATGCGTGCAAGATCGCCGGCACGGTGTGCTGTTTCAAGTTCCAGGCGTGCACGCTCAAGCTCCTCCTTGATATTTTTCGAACCCTGTACAGCAACCTTTTCAGCCGTCCACTGTTCTTCGTAATCACTGTACTCGCGCTCGAGTTCTTCGACTTCCTGTTCCAGTGTTTTCAGCCGCGCCCTGGTCGCCTTGTCTTCATCTTTCTTCAGGGCCTCGCGCTCGATTTTGAGCTGAATAATCCTGCGATCAAGCCGGTCCATCACCTCAGGCTTGGAATCGATTTCCATGCGAATACGGCTGGCTGCTTCATCGACCAGGTCGATTGCCTTATCAGGCAGTTGGCGGTCACTGATATAACGATGGGACAGCAATGCTGCGGCAACAATTGCCGGGTCAGTGATATCAACACCATGATGCACTTCGTAGCGTTCCTTCAAACCACGCAGGATTGCAATGGTGTCTTCCACGTTAGGCTCATCAACCTGAACTTTCTGAAAACGACGCTCAAGTGCAGCGTCTTTTTCAATATACCGGCGATACTCATCCAGGGTGGTCGCGCCGACACAGTGCAATTCACCCCGTGCCAGCGCAGGCTTGAGCATATTGCCCGCATCCATCGCACCTTCTGCTTTACCTGCACCCACCATGGTATGCAGTTCGTCGATAAACAATATGATTTGTCCTTCCTGCTTGGACAGGTCGTTGAGCACCGCTTTAAGGCGCTCTTCAAATTCACCACGAAATTTCGCACCCGCAATCAACGAGCCCATATCAAGCGATAACAGGCGTTTATTTTTCAGGCCTTCAGGCACTTCACCGTTAATGATGCGCTGCGCCAGACCTTCTACAATGGCGGTTTTACCCACGCCAGGTTCACCAATAAGCACCGGATTGTTCATGGTTCTACGCTGCAACACCTGAATAGTGCGGCGGATTTCTTCATCGCGGCCGATAACCGGATCGAGCTTGCCCTGTTGTGCCCGCTCGGTCAGATCGATGGTGTATTTCTCCAGCGCCTGACGCTGATCTTCTGCGTTAGGATCATCCACTTTCTGGCCACCACGAACGGCATCGATGGCCTTTTCCATGGTGTCTTTATTCAGCTTGCAGGAACGCAGCAGCTCACCGAGCCTGCTTTTATCGTCGATGGCGGCAAGCACAAACAGTTCACTGGATACGTACTGGTCTTTACGTTTTTGCGCGAGTTTGTCGCAAACATTGAGCAGGCGACCGAGCTCATTCGAGATCTGCACATCACCCTGCGTGCCTTCAACCCGAGGCATGCGCTCCAGTTCTTCAAGCAGTTTCGAAACCAGCAGATCAACATTACAACCGGTAGTTGCAAACAGATGCCTTACCGTACTGTTGTCCTGCTCGAGCAGCGCAGCCATCACGTGTATCGGCTCAATAAACTGATGATCGCGACCGACAGCCAGTGACTGGGCATCAGCCAGCGCCATCTGGAATTTGCTGGTTAATTTATCCATTCGCATTTATATAACCCTCTGAAATTCTTTGAATGTTCTTTATATAAGGATATTTTGTGGGGTTTCAAGGTGTTTTCTATGCCATTCTCAGGACAGTTCTCTAATACGAAATAAAATCTAAACGATATGAGTCCGGCTCACTCCCAGGTATGACTGACATGCCCACATACATAACTTACACTGCATCCATGCCCATTACGCCAGTTAATCGATACCAGATACTATTGCTATTACTGATCGTCTTCAGCTGCGCGGTTCATGCCGAGCCAGAATCAAACCTGGTGGGAAAGGAGCAAAAATTTAACACCGGCTGGCTGCTAAACCTCGATAACGACATCC
>DAOWLL010000341.1 GCA_030641945.1 Gammaproteobacteria bacterium
GTGCGGTTCAGCGTGTATTTCAATTTCAAGAGGCATGCCGGATCTCCAGTGTCTGTATTTACTTATTATAGTTCTTTATGACGGTGAATACATTATGGTTATTTTCACGTTTATAGTGCTGCTCGTCGGTCAGGGATTTGACCAGCAGTATGCCCATACCGCCTTCTGATAAATCATTAAGTACTTCAGGGTTCTTGCGTTTCAGCGGATTGAATTCCCGGGCCGAGTCAGTGAATGTTATACGAACACAGCTGCCATCCACGGCAAGCTCTATATCAATGGCTTCATCGGCGTCGCTATCATAGCTGTGGTTGATGATATTTGCCAGCAGCTCCTCGGATGCCAGTTTCAGGTCATGCTTGAATTCTTTAGTCACTGGCACTTGTTCAAGACTATCGGCGAGGAATTCAAATAAACGGCTGCATTCGCTGGTCTTGTTGTTCAGCTTAATATGTTTTGACCAGCTTGTGTTTGCATTAACGCCCATAATGAATAACCATCAATGTTATGTCATCTGATTGTTCGGCGGTATCGACAAATTTTTCTACATCAGCCAGTGAAGATCTACCCAGGGCATCCGCGGACATATCTTTTGCCTGTGCAACAAAGGCCAGCAGCCGTTCCTCTTCATACTGCTCTCTTTCTGGGTTAAATGCTTCCGAGATACCGTCGGTATACATAAACAGGCTGGTTTGTGGGTCCAGTTTGTGTGTGACATTGGCGTATTCAATATCTTCCATCAGCCCGAGTGCCATACCGCCATCGACAATCAGTTCAGCACTGCTGCTTTGAGTTTTCTGTATCGGATGCATATGTCCTGCATTGGCCATGATAAGCCGGCCTGTATCCAGCTCGAGTGTGCCGCATAATGCGGTAACAAACATGCAGGCATCGTTGTTCTGGCAGAGCGCGTGATTCATGTGTGTAAAAATATCGCCAGGTGACAAATCATCATTGAGCGCACCGGTATATAAGGTGACTGTTTTGGCCATGAATAATGCGGCTGGCACGCCCTTGTCAGAAACATCGCCAATAATAAAGTGAAGCTTGTTGCCGTCCTGCTGGAAATAATACAGGTCACCGCCAACTGAGCGGGCAGGGCGCAGCATCGAGTAGAGTTGATAGCTGTGCTCCTTGATCGAGACGGTCCCGCCCCCGGGACCCATCGACATCTGAATGCCTTTAGCGCTCTGGATGTCACTTTCCAGCTTTTGCTGTTTTGCCGTTGTTTCCCTGAGCTGCTCAATGTGGATCTGTAATGAATCGCGCATATTTCGGAAATCATTCGTTAGTGCGCCTATTTCATCATTTCTTTCCGGTGCCGGCAGCTTGATATCCAGCTTGCCGCTGCCAATGTCTCCGGTTACCCTGGCAAGCCTGCCAAGTGGGTTGATCATTTTGCGCGTGATCGAAACGATGATCAGCACGAGGATAAACAGCCCTGCAATTGCAAGCAGTGCTATTTCTCCGGTGAGCAACATGATGTCTGCAACAAGTTCGGATTCAGGAATAACAATGACGACTTTCCAGCCGGTATCCAGCAGGGGTTTGATAGCAATCCAGCAATCGCCGGAGCTGTGGCGGCAAGGCGCATTGAAGTATGTTGCTGCATGCGCCTGTTTGCTTTTCAGGTAAATGTCCCAGTAGTTGTCAATGAAGTCTGAATCCAGTGTGGATTTCAGTTTTTTCATTTTTCGCGATTGATCCGGGTGAGCAACGATGGTGTCTTCCTTTGAAACAATCAATCCAAAGCCGGTTTCACCAATGTGGATATTCTCGACCAGTTGCTGCAGCCAGCCCAGTGAAATATCCGCGGTAGCAACACCTGCAAATCGCCTGTCATCGCCGACCTTTAACGGTGTGGCATAGGTTGTCATCAAGGCGTTGCCGCCGCCCTCGTCAAAATAAGGTTCGGTCCATACTGCCTTGTTGGAAGATTTGGGTATGTTATACCAGTCCCAGATCAGATAACGGTAATCATCTGCTGCAAGATCGGTGTAGCTGAGGCTGTCTCCATCCCTGAAATAATAGGGTGAAAACTTGCCAATATCTTTATGCAGAATATGGGGCTCAAGCGCAACGGTCATGCCGTAAATATCAGGATTTATCTTGAGGAACGCGCGGATGGAGTCCTGAATCTGCTGCTCGCTGATATCGGCTTTGATAACGATGGACGCCAGTGAATCAGCACTGGTTGCGACCGCGCTGAAAACCGCTTCTATTTCCTTTACGGTTGAAGCTGCAGTGGTGCGCGCAAGGTCACCGACATACTCTTCAAGCAGGTTTCGTGACAAAAAGTAATTTGCACCAAGAATGGTAATGAATACAACGGTACCCAGAATAATGATACCGATGCTCAGCCGGGTAGCGAGGCTGCGGAAGCGTTTGTTTTTTATGGCCAAAGCATTTTCTGTTTATTAGATCTACATTGATTGTAGATTAAAAATGATGAATGTAGCTTGCAGATAACGTGGTTTGGACGGTCGTGCTGTCGGGTTCATAGATGGTGATAATATCGTTGCCATTGGAAATGGTTTTGCTGTTGCTCCTGCCGAATTCCCAGGTTTTAAACTGAACACCGAATTGCAGACTGCTGTTGCGTGCCTGTCTGAACTCGTATTTCAGTTCACCGGAGAAACCGATGCTGTTTCCCAGGTCGAGTACCGGGCTGCCAAAACCTGCGTCGGTCAGGTCAATCATAATGGTGCCATTGAGTGATGCCAGCAAGCCCAGTTCCAATAATAGATTCTGATTATCTTGCTTGATAAAAGGCAGCTGTGCGCCGGCTTCAACAGTCCACCATTGATAGCGTTCAAACAGTCCCTGCACACCATTAGTGGGTTGTATGTCCCTGTCCCACTGTTGCCAGTAGGTTTTTCCATAAAATGCTGCTTCAGTACTCAAGGGTGACCTGCTGAGTTTGTACAGTAGGCGGTTTATGCTTTCTTCTGTCGTGGTTTGATGTGGTTGTCCACTCTGTGTGCTACCAGCGTAATCAACCTGGCCATCATAAACGCTGAATTCAAAGCTGTTTTCAATTCTGCGAAATGGCTGTGCAGCAGCTATGGTGAAGCCGGGTAAAAATCCTGTCTCCTGGTTGAGGGTATTGCCGGCGGTGTCCGTTTCTTCATAGTCGAAGTGCATCAGTTCGGCGGCAATACGTAAATCGACTGCCTGGCTATTTATGGGCAATGCAATTAGGTAAGCCAGCGTAACCCAGGTTTTTATTATTTTTATATCCATAGTATTGGGCAGTACA
>DAOWLL010000078.1 GCA_030641945.1 Gammaproteobacteria bacterium
CATGCACATCTGTAGCGTCTCTGCGCACGCATCTTCCATCAAACCATAGCTATTGCTATGCTTTTCAGTCCAGACGCGCACTCAGAAACACTACAGATGCACCTGAATCCGAAATCCTGGTGAGAAATGCGGGCTAGACCACAAACACCCGCATTGGCTGCGGATGCCATTATCGAACTTATCGATTTGCCTGGTAAGCCGATCGTATTGATCGAGCGTAAGAACCCGCCACCGGGCTGGGCGATTCCAGGAGGGTTCGTCGATATCGGTGAATCCGTGCCTGATGCGGCCGTTCGTGAAGCGCTGGAAGAAACCTGTATGGAGGTCAGCCTGCAATGCTTGCTCGGCGTTTATTCAAAACCCTCAAGAGACCCGCGCGGACACACGGTAAGCATGATTTATGTTGGCCGTGCTCATGGTGAGCCGGTGGCGGCTGATGATGCTGCCAGTGTCGGCATTTTTGATCCGGCAGATATCAACGTGCCGCTGGCATTCGACCACGAACAGATACTTCGGGATTACCTGGAATACAGGAACACCGGCATGGTTCCGGCCATAACCTGATTAATATACCTAACATCCTGTTTATTGGTATAATTTTCGCCTTTTACAATAACCTGGCATTGCCGGGGCCCTTGCGGAGTTAAGTTGTTTGAGTAATCGTACGCTCTCGATCGATGATCGCGTCTATGACTATCTGCTTTCTGTGTCACTGAAAGAGTCTGACTTGTTAAGGCAGTTGCGCAAAGAAACGGCAGCTATCGAATTCTCCGAAATGCAGATTGCACCGGAGCAGGGCCAGTTCATGGCTTTGCTGGTAAAGTTGATTGGTGCCAGGCGTGCGCTCGAGATAGGCACTTTTACCGGATACAGCTCTATTATTATTGCCAGTGCTCTGCCACAGGATGGTGAACTTGTCTGTTGTGATGATTCGGAAGAATGGACGGCCATGGCCAGGAAATACTGGCAGCAGGCAGGGCTGGAAGATCGCATCAACTTCAAACTGGGTGATGCGGGTGCGACATTGCAAAGCTTGATCGATGAGGGGCAGGAAGGGACGTTTGACTTCATATTTATCGATGCCGACAAGCAGAACTATCCGCTTTATTATGAATTGTCACTGAAACTGCTGCGAGCAGGTGGCTTAATGGCTGTTGATAACACCCTGTGGTCGGGTGATGTGGCAGACCCCGGCAACATGGAACCCGGTACACAGGCTATCCGGCGTTTCAACGCGATGCTCAAGCAGGATGAGCGTGTCGAAATCAGCCTGGTGACTATCGGTGATGGCCTCACGCTGGTGCACAAACCGGGCGGCTGAAAAATAATGATGAAATGGTTTAAATCAAAACGGCAGAAAAAAGGCATCAGCAATGATGGTGTCTCCACAGATCCTGTCATTATTACCCGATCCGAGCATGGCGTATCGCGCAAGAATATCGATGAGCCTGCGCTCAAGGTACTGTACAGGTTGCACAAGTCGGGTTACCAGGCCTGCCTGGTGGGCGGCGCGGTGCGTGACCTGTTGCTGGGTAGACACCCGAAAGATTTTGATGTTGCGACCGATGCGACGCCGGAGCAGGTCAGTAAGCTGTTCCGCAACTGCCGTTTGATCGGCCGCCGATTCCGCCTGGCACACATCCATTTTGGCCGGCATATAATCGAGGTGGCTACGTTCAGGGCGCCGCACGGTGAGTTGCATGAGGAGCATCATGACGAGTCCGGCCGTGTGCTGCGCGATAATGTTTACGGCGAAATTCATGATGATGTCTGGCGCCGCGATTTCACTGCCAATGCGCTGTATTACAACATCGCCGACTTCAGCATTATTGATTATGTCGGCGGCTTTGAGGATATTGCGAACAAACGGTTGCGCCTGATTGGCGACCAGGAAACCCGTTATCGCGAGGACCCGGTGCGCATGCTGAGGGCAATCAGGTTTGCATCGAAACTGGACTTTTCCATAGATGACAGTTGCAAACAGGCTATCCTTGAAATGGGATCGCTACTGGGCGATATACCTTCGTCCCGTCTGTTTGAAGAAGTGTTGAAGCTGTTTCATTCAGGGCATGCCGAGGAAAGTTTTTATACGCTGCAGGAATATGATTTATTGAAATACCTGTTTCCCGACGCGGTCAAAGAACTGCATGATAAAACAACATCTGAATTCATCAGGCTTGCCATGCAGAGTACCGATGATCGGGTAAAACTGGACAAGCCGGTGACGCCGGCGTTTCTGTTTGCGGCCCTGTTATGGGCGCCGGTAAGGAAACAGACGGAAGCAAATGTTGAGGCAGGCATGCACTATGCCGTTGCGTTGCAAAAAGCAGCAACAAAACTGGTATCCAGCCAGGTGCAACATGTTTCGATACCAAAACGCTTTACTACGACAATGCGCGACATCTGGGCGTTGCAGTCAAGATTCAGAAACCATTCAGGACGACGTGCCTATTCCGTATTGCACCACCCGAAATTTCGTGCTGCCTATGATTTTCTATGCTTGAGAGCCAACGCTGGTGAAACCGACCTTGATGATTGCCGCTGGTGGACGGAACTGCAGGAACATAATCCCGAGCAACAGAATAAAATTATATCGGCACCAAAACACGGTCCGAGAACACGCAGCAACAAACCAAAGCACAGCAACAAACCGAAAAGAGATGAAGGTGGTAACCGCTGATCCGTCGATAGTGTATATCGGCCTGGGCAGTAATCTTGAGCGTCCGCCTCAGCAGATACGCAAAGCCATGCGGGCACTTGATGAATTACCGCAAACCCGTGTTGTCGCAGATTCCGGACTGTTTTTGAGTAAACCCATGGTGACCGCAGCGGGTCAAACAACTCAGCCTGATTATTACAATGCAGTAGCGAGAATCGAAACACGACTGGGTCCGTATGAACTGCTGGATCAACTGCATCGAATTGAACATGCGCAGCATAGAAAGCGTATGGGACATTGGGGGCCGCGTACAATCGATCTGGATATTCTTATCTATGATGATATACAAATGAATGATGAACGCCTGACCTTGCCGCATGCAGGCGTGCAGCAGCGGGAATTTGTGCTCTATCCGTTGCATAATATCGACAGCTCACTCGAAATCCCGGGACGTGGTATGCTCGATGACCTGATAAAACACTGTCCGCAAAATGGATTGCAATACCTTGGAACGATTGAAGGTTATGAACAATGAAGCAGGCGATTGATCAATTGCCAGACGCAAGTCCGTGGCCTGGTTTTGTCGTTGTTGAAGGGCCGATTGGTGTCGGTAAGACCACACTTGCAAAGCGCATGGCTAAATCCTTTGACAGCAATATGCTGCTGGAGGCGGCAGAAGAGAATCCCTTTCTGGAAAAATTTTACGAGAATCCGCGCAGTGCTGCTTTGCCAACACAGCTGCATTTTCTGATGCAGCGTACGCGTCAGTTGAAAATGCTAAAGCAGGACGATATGTTCGATCCTGTGCGCGTGGCAGATTTTCTTATACAGAAAGACCGTCTGTTTGCCGAGGTTACACTCGACAGTGATGAACTGGATTTATACGAACAGGTTTATTCCAACCTGACGCTGGATATACGCCGGCCGGACCTGGTGGTGTATCTGCAGGCGCCGGTGGAGGTGCTGCTCGAGCGAATCAACAGGCGTGGTATCAAGCACGAAAAATGGGTGGAAGCCGGGTACCTTGAGCGTTTATCTGATGCTTATATCCGTTTCTTCTACCAGTATAACGATGCGCCATTGCTTATCGTCAATGCAGCTGATATTGACTTTGCACATAACGATGAAGAATATGAATTGTTGCTGGAACAAGTGCTCGAAACCCGCAGTGGCAGACATTACTTCAATCCGGTGGCCTTGCAGGAGTTGATGGTCTAATGAGTGCGCACCCGGAACAACATCAGCAAAAAGTCACTGTGCGCAGCCTGCAGGCAATGAAACAGGCAGGTGAGAAAATTGCATGCCTGACTGCCTATGATGCCAGTTTTGCACAAGTGCTCGACAGGGCCGGTGTCGACGTGGTACTGGTTGGCGATTCGCTGGGCATGGTGGTGCAGGGCAATGAAACCACACTGCCGGTAACGATGAGTGACATGCTCTACCACAGCAAGGCAGTATCCCGTGGTCTCAGCCGATCCATGCTCATGGTTGATATGCCGTATCTGAGTTATACCTCAGCGCAGTCGGCGCTGGAACATGCCGGCAGCTTCATGCAACAGGCAAATGCGCAGATGGTGAAACTTGAAGGTGGTGCTGAACAGGCTGAGATCGTTTCACGCCTGGCTCAGCACGGTATACCGGTGTGTGCCCATCTTGGCTTGCAGCCACAGCGGGTACACAAACTGGGTGGCTATCGTGTACAGGGCCGTGAGCAGGATGCGGCTGATGCCATGCTGGATGAAGCACAGCAGCTCGAACAGGCAGGTGCTGATATGATGCTGCTCGAATGTGTGCCGCAGCAGCTGGCTGATAACATAACGCAGGCACTGGCTATCCCGGTTATTGGCATTGGCGCCGGTGCTGGATGTGACGGCCAGATCCTGGTGTTGTACGATATTCTGGGTATCAGTAAAGGCCGTATTCCTAAATTCAGCCGGGATTTTATGGCTGAAACCGGGAGTATTGAGGCGGCGGTGAAGTCATATGTTGAGGTGGTGAAAAAATGCCAGTTTCCGGGAAGCGAACATGTCTTTAGCTGATAACGACGCTGCACAGATTCCAGTGGTTGAATCAATTGAACAGGCACGGGCGACGATTCGTCAATGGAAGATGGCGGGTGAGTCAATTGCATTCGTACCGACCATGGGTAATTTTCATCAAGGTCATCTGGCCCTGGTGAGAGCAGCGAATCAATCGGGTATGCGCACCGTCGTCAGTATTTTCGTCAACCCGATGCAGTTTGGTAAAAACGAAGACCTCGATACTTACCCGCGTAGTTTTGATGACGACATCGCCAGCTTATCTGAGTGCCAGGTTGATATGCTATTTGCACCTGCTGTTAGCGAAATCTATCCGGATGGCGCTGATGGCGGGGCAGCCGTGCATGTGCGGGGTTTATCGGACATCATCGAGGGCGAAAGCCGCCCCGGCTTTTTTATCGGTGTCGCTACCGTGGTCAACATCCTGTTCAATATTATCCAGCCTGATGCCGCCTGGTTTGGCGAGAAGGATTATCAGCAATTGCTGGTGATCAGAAAAATGGTGCGCGACCTGGCATTACCCATCGAAATCCACTCGGTACCGACGGTGCGTGAAGGTGATGGTCTGGCAATGAGTTCACGCAATAGCTATCTCGACCCAAATCAGCGCAAGCTGGCAGTCAATATATACCGTTGTCTTCAGCATGTAGTGGATTCGGCCGATGACGGCATGGACTACCATTATGCGGTGGTGCATGCCTGCCAGGAGCTGAATGAAGTCGGTTTTTTCACTGATTATGTCGTGGTGCGCAGGCAGAAAGACCTGGAAGTCCCGAAAAAGGGGGATAAGTCATTGATTGTGCTTGCTGCGGCTCGACTGGACGATACACGCCTGATTGATAATATTCCTTTCGAGTTGATGCTTAAGGATTTATAAACGATAATATTCGTTTGTATTTACTATTATCATCAATAATTTAACGCCAGAAGTTTAATTTGTATGCAGCTCACTCTACTAAAAGCAAAACTGCACCAGGCGCGGGTTACTCATTCAGAACTTGAGTACGAGGGTTCGTGTGCGATTGATGCCGACTTGCTCAATGAAGCCGGCATACATGAGTATGAGCAGATACATATATACAACCTGAACAATGGTGAACGCTTCACCACCTATGCCATTCGTGCCCAGGCGGGAAGCAGAATCATATCTATCAATGGCGCGGCCGCGCACAAGGCGGAGCCGGGTGATCGTGTGATTATCTGTGCCTATGCCGAGCTGGCGCAGCACGAGGTGGCCAACTTCAAGCCGACGCTGGTTTATCTTGACGCTGACAACAATATTAAAAGGACTTCAGACCAGATACCCATTCAAGCCGCATAGCAGCTTGAAGTCGTATGTCTTTGGTCATTTGTCTTTGGTCAAACTGACACGAATCCCTGACCAAGGACGCATGACCAACGACCAACGACCAATGATTCAAGACCAAAGACTTAACCCGTATTCCTCATCCCCGCCGCAATTGCATTGATGCTGCGCAACAGCGGATCAAGCCAGCTTTCGCGTTCTTCCTCGCTCAAAGACTCATCTCGATAATGCTTCAGCAGTTTTATCTGAATATGGTTGAGTGGATCCAGGTAGGGGTCGCGGCGCATCAGCGATACTGACAATGCTGGATTGTCGTCCAGCAAAGTGTTCATCTGCGCGACCTTGAGAGTGAGTTCCAGTGTGCGTTTGTATTCAGCACGGACCATGTCGAACACGCGCTTGCGGGTATTTTCAGACAGGCACAGTTCAGAATACTCCTCGGCGGTGATGATATCGGCCTTGTACATGGCCATTTCAGTGTTGCTGAGCAAGGCCCTGAAGTAGGGCCACTCCAGGTGCAGTTCCTGCAGTTTGGCCAGGCGTGACTCGTCACCGTCGATGTATTTTTGCAGGGCAGAGCCGATGCCGTACCAGGCAGGCAGGGTGTGTCTCGCCTGTGCCCAGCCGAATACCCAGCCAATTGCGCGCACCGATGATTTTGAGCGGTCACCTTTCTTGCGGTGAGAGGGACGCGAACCGATGTTCATCTGTGCAATCTCGGATACCGGCGTGGCTTCGTAAAAATAATCGAGGAAGCCTTCAGTGTGGTCTGTGAGCTGGCGGTAGCTGGCTTCACCGGTATTCATCAGTTCACGCATGATTTCCATGCGTTCCGGTGTCGAGGTGCTGGGCTCATCGATCACGGTGAAGCGTGTTGCCAGCATCAGGCCGGAGATACCCATGGTGAGCTCGTATACAGCGGTCTCTGCGTTACTGTACTTGTTCGACAGCACTTCACCCTGTTCGGTGAACTTGATCTGTCCATGCACGGTACCTTCCGGCTGTGCGAGGATGGACTCGTGGGTCGGGCCGCCGCCGCGGCCGATAGTGCCGCCGCGTCCGTGAAACAAACGGCATTCAAGCTTGTGCCTGTCGGCCAGTGCAATGACCTTGCGTTGTGCTTCGAACAATTGCCACGATGATGCCAGTATGCCGCCGTCTTTACATG
>DAOWLL010000525.1 GCA_030641945.1 Gammaproteobacteria bacterium
CGATATATGCCGTCACTGAACTGCTCGCCGCTGAAATCAAGGCGTGCTGTTGTAGGCCCAAAATGCTGCAACAAGCCTGAAGAAAAACCGATTGCTGGTTCTATGGCTCTATCTAACTGCTTGTTGATTTCAAGCCGACCTGTGGCCATTGCATAAACCTGGCTGTTTTTTAACAGTTGCCAGCTGCCGCCGGCGCCACCGGTAACATGTGCTGTCAACTGATCAACGCCTTTAGTAAGCTGTCGCTCGAAACCGGCGTAAACCTTCCAGGCAAGTGGTTTAAAGAAGCGTGTTCTAGGTGTTAACGAAATGATATCAACAATATCGAGTTTATACAGACTAATGCCTTCGTTTTCTTCAGCACGAATTTGCAAGCTGCCGATATTTATTTGCGCGCCACGTAAAAATCCCTGCTCATTATCTTCCAGGTCATGAAAGGCCATCCTGAAACCCAGCTCGGCGTAATTATTACCCAGGCGTTTACCCATGCCGAAGCTGGTACGCTTGCTGCCGTGGCCTTGATCTGGGGACACGGGTGTCTCAATTGCAGTTTTAATGTATGTATTTTTAGGGTATGAGTTGAGCAGTAATAACAATTGATGACTGCGTTTCGCAATCACAGGATCACGTTCCTTGCCTGTTTGCTGATAGCGTAAATACTGATAAGCAACATCAGCAATACTTCTTTGCCGGCCGGGAGGCAGGCTCGTAAAGGCGTCATTGTCGGCAGTTGATATATCCCTGGATAACTGAATAACCAGGCTGCGGTCCTGTTCGGGTGTCAGTTTGAGTAAATGCCGCAAAACAGTCGCCTGAGAAGGTTTGTAAACCGATGATTCGATCATGCCTTCTCTTTTGATTGCGCGGACAGTGTCGACCGGAATGGCAGTGACTTTAAACTCTTCAGTCAGATCAATGCCAGGTCGTGCAACCTCAAGTAACTGCAACAGGCGGTATGAGCAGTTTTCATCAAAGTAATAGTAGTCAAAGTTGATGCCCTGTAATTCCCACAGGTGGGACACAATGCGCTCGGTCTCATCGGCTGTCAGGTTAAGCCGGTATTCCCATATGTCCCGATGTTCAATGCGGTTGTATTCCTGGATCTTTTTATAATAATGGTCAGTGATGAATATGCCTGAATAGCCTCCAGCCAGACCTTTGTATGCGTACAGGATAGAGTTGTCGTCATCAGTTACATTGGCGCCGAAATTCACCGCTGTTGAAAGCCAGCTGGAATTACCTTCATCCTGTGAAGAATCAAGACGCAGCAGGGTGTGGCCAAACATGGATGAGGGGCTGTTCAGGTTATAGGCAGGGAAGACCATAGTGACGAAGTCGGAATGTACGTGTTTGCGCCATTCGATGTATTTCTCACAATGGACAACAGGCAGGGTGTCCGTATCAAGGGCAAGCCTGCTTTTTAGCCAGTTCAGTCTCGCAACAAATTTGCATTGTGCATGTTCATTATCAGGGATCCCGGTGTTGTAAAAAGCTGCAATGGTAGCGTTTAGTTCGGATTCTGGATTTGTATTTCCGTCCGCTGATATGAAAAAGCGGTCATCATTAACCTGGCTTTTATAGTTGTCGGGTGAGTTGCCGTCACCTGCATAGTGAAGCAAGTTGAGCCATTCGGTGCTCATCCAGGCTTGTTGCGCTTGAGCCCTTGACTGTAAATTATCAAGGTACTTGTTTTCACTGGCATGGGCAGTAAAAAGTGCTGTCATCAGCATGGTGGCAAGCAAACAGCCAGTGGTGTATTTAGATGTCGCTGTATGTGTGGACATTTTTGACTGTAAACAAAAACAGGTATTTTCTGAATATTAACTTGGTGAAGGGTGAATTTGATGTGTGCATTCTAGTCAAGAAAAAGGCCCTGCATCGTTAGATGCAGGGCCTTGCTAAGGCTTCTATGCGAAATCAATTAAGCAATAATGTATTTAGCAAGTGTTGGATCTGCCTTCATTACTTCCTCGATTGAAGCAATCATTTCATCTGCAGTCACATCTTCAC
>DAOWLL010000446.1 GCA_030641945.1 Gammaproteobacteria bacterium
GGTATGAAATGGCGCTTCTGCAAGCAGGCTGAAGCCGACCAGCGCTACGTGGTATGCAATGCCGATGAAGGCGAGCCCGGCACCTTTAAGGACCGTATACTGCTGCAATCTTATGCCGGCAAGGTGTTCGAAGGCATGACAGTCTGCGCCGGTATTATTGGCGCATCAAAAGGCTACCTCTATCTACGCGGAGAATACCGTTATCTGCGTGCACCACTTGAACAATTACTGCAGAAGCGGCGTGAAGCGGGCTTGCTCGGCAATAATATCCTCGGCAAAGACGGCTTCGATTTTGATATTGAAATTCATATGGGTGCAGGCGCCTATATCTGCGGAGAAGAGTCATCCCTGATTGAATCACTCGAAGGTAAACGCGGGATACCGCGCATACGCCCGCCTTTTCCAGTCACGCATGGCTATCAAAACAAGCCAACCGTGGTTAATAATGTTGAAACTTTCATGGCCGCTGCCCTGATTGCTATTCATGGATCTGACTGGTTCCGCTCTGTTGGCACTGAAGAATCCACTGGCACCAAGTTGCTCAGCATCAGCGGCGACTGTGAAAAGCCCGGTATCTATGAGTATCCGTATGGCGTTTCGATCCACGATATTCTGCAGGACTGCGGCGCTGCAAATACTCAGGCGGTCCAGGCTGCCGGCGCAGCCGGCTTCACCATTCCACCGGCAGAATTCGAGCGCTGTATAGCGTTCGAAGATGTATCCACCGGCGGCTCTTTCATGGTCTTTAACCAGCAACGGGATATGCTCGACATGGTAAAGAGCTTTGCGCATTTCTTTGTGCACGAAAGCTGCGGCTTCTGCACACCCTGCCGTGTCGGCAGTTCGTTGATGAAAGACCTGGTCGACAAGGCACACTCAGGCCACGCCGGGCAGTATGACCTGGATGAGATGCGGAATATCGGACTGCTGATGCGTTCGGCCAGTCACTGCGGACTGGGTACGACTGCACCCAACCCTGTGCTCGATACACTGAACAAGTTTCCACAGATCTATGAAAAGCGCCTTAAACACACCGGTTATGAACCCGCCTTCGACCTGGATGCAGCCTTGCAGGATGCGCGCGACATTACCGGGCGCGATGATGCAGGCGCACATATTGGGACAGAATCATGAGTGGCAACAATACCTTTAAACTGGATGGCAAGAACATTGCTTTTGAAGATGGCGACACCATCATGGATGCCGCGTTAAGAGCAGGCGAATATATTCCGCATCTGTGCCATAACCCGGAATTCACCCCCCATGGCAGCTGCCGTGTCTGTGTCGTCAATGCTAACGGCAGGCAGGTCTCTGCCTGTACGCAACCGGCAATGGAAAATATGGAAGTCGATAACTCATCAGACGAAATCGTCAATGATCGACGCGCCTTGCTGCAAATGCTGTTTGTCGAAGGCAATCATGTATGCCCCGGCTGTGAAAAGAGCGGCGCCTGCCAGTTGCAGGCGGTTGCTTATTACACCAACATGCTGTCACCGCATTTCACCCACTTCTTTCCACAGCGTTCTGTCGATGCATCGCATGCGGATATAGCCATCGACTTCAATCGCTGCATACTGTGCGAACTGTGTGTACGCGCCAGCAGGGATGTTGACCATAAAAATGTTTTTGCCATTGACGGTCGCGGCATCAACAGCCACCTGGTGATCAACTCAGTCAGCGGCAAGCTCGGTGACAGCAACTTTGCTGCTACTGACAAGGCAGCACATGTCTGTCCGGTTGGCGCCATCCTGCCCAAACACACGGCTTACGACAAGCCCATCGGCGAGCGCCTGTATGACAAAAAGCCAATCAGTATTGTTGGTGATGTTGCCGCCCACGAACAGGACGAGGAGCGATAGCCGTGGCCGATAAGATAAAAGTCGCTACTGCCTCACTCTGCGGCTGTTTCGGCTGCCATATGTCGATTCTCGATATTGATGAACGCATCCTTGAGCTGGTGCAGCTGGTGGAATTCGATCGCTCTCCAATAACTGATATCAAGACCGTTGGAAACTGCGACATCGGTATTATCGAGGGTGGCGTTGCCAATGCAGAAAATGTCGAAGTACTGCGCGAGTTTCGTAAGCACTGCAAAATCCTGGTGGCCCTTGGCGCCTGTGCAGTCAACGGCGGCATACCTGCCATGCGCAACAGTTTCACCCTGAAAGAATGTCTTGAAGAGTCCTATGTTGATGGCATTGGTGTCGACAACCCGATGATACCGAGTGATACGGAAATACCGAAGCTACTGAACACGGGGCACCCGATTCACGAAGTAGTGAAAGTCGATTATTTTCTGCCCGGCTGTCCGCCATCCGGCGATACCATCTGGACATTCCTGACGGAAATGATCGAAGGCAAACCGATCAGTTTCCCCTATGAACAAATTCATTATGACTAAACATAACGGGCTATAGTAATGTCATCTTCACTAGAAACTGCCAACA
>DAOWLL010000495.1 GCA_030641945.1 Gammaproteobacteria bacterium
AATAATTGGGGTCAGAGTAAGATTAAATGTGCTATTATCTGCAAATTACAAAAGGGAGTATCGTTAATGGCAAGATTAGTACGAGTTAGTCCAGTAGTTGTTAGGCGACAATTAACCTGTCCGGTCAGACGACAATTATCTTGACCGGTTGAGTGTATAAACTGACAAGTACTTTTTACTCTTAGGAGGAAGTAACTTGTCCGGTAAACACATCACTCAATTACAGGAAAATAGTTATATGAAAAATCGTCAGACAGGTTTTACACAGGAGACATCCGCAGCAAAAGCCGGCATCAGTGTTCGATCAGGACGCCGGATCGAAAAAGGTGAAAGAGCTGAACACAAAGAACGAAAGTGGCGAACTCGCAAAGATCCATTAGAAGCCGTATGGGACTCAGAACTGGTTCCGTTATTAGAAAATGAATCATCCTTAACTGGCATTACCCTGTGGGAGCATCTGGATGAGCAGCATCCGGGAAAGTATCCAGAGAAATACCTTCGGACACTGCAAAGACGTGTCAAACACTGGCAGGCCACACAAGGCCCGAACAAGGAAGTCATGTTTCGTCAGTCGGTACCCGCGGGTCATCAGGGTCTATCTGATTTTACGCACCCCAATACCGCCATTACGATAGACGGGAAGGCGTTCGCGCATTTACTGTACCAGTTTCGCCTGGCTTTTAGTGGTTGGCGTCATGTCCATGTTATTCAGGGTGGAGAAAGCTACAGTGCACTGGCTGACGGCTTACAAAGTGCTTTGCATACCTTAGGTGGCTCACCAAAGGAGCATCGTACAGACAGCCTCAGTGCGGCTTACGTCAATAGCGTAGAAAAACAGCGACTGACGGAAGACTATCATAATTTATGCAAGCATTATGGCATGCGGCCCACCACCAATAATCTGGGCGTTAGTCATGAAATCGGCGCCATTGAAGCACCGCAGGGCTCTTTAAAACGTCGCATTGATCAAGCCATAAAGTTACGCGGTTCGAATGATTTTTCTACACTCCGTGCTTATCGAGAGTTTCTCGAACACATTGTCGACAAACTGAACAGACGATGCAAAGGCAGGTTGGCCGAAGAGCAGAAAACCCTGCTAGCCTTACCCAAACACCGGTTTGTTGATTATGCTGAGCTGTCGGTAAAAGTCACCACCAGCAGTACCATCGCTGTAAAACGCGCATTGTATACCGTCCCTTCACGCCTTATCGGTGAAAGCGTCAGGGTGCATCTCTACCATGATCGTTTGGACTGCTTTGTTGGCCAAACCCGGGTGATCAATCTGCCTCGGGTTTATCCAACAACGCCCACCGGTCGAGCGCGACGAATAGATTACCGGCATATCATTCATTCCCTGGCAGCCAAACCACAGGCCTTTCGCTTCTCGCAGTTTCGAGATGATATTTTGCCTGACGCACAATATCGGGCATTATGGAAGCAGGCAGAGCAACAGTTTACACCGCAGGAAGCATGCAAGTGGATGGTCGCTGTTTTACGATTTGCCTACGATTATGATTGCCAAGGTACGTTGGCAACTGAACTAAGGTTACAGGCTGAGCAAGGCGCATTACCCGATTTGCAATCCGTACAGGCAAAGTATTTACAACACAGTTCGCCACCACCGATTCCGCTACGCCAACACCAGGTAGCTGACTACGATCAATTACTCACCGGTCAGTGGATGAGACAGGAGGTGTGCGGTGAGTGATGGTTTGCCAGTGATGTTAAAAGAACTTCGCTTGCCGGCTTTTGGGCAATATTATGAAGCTTATCAGGAACAGGCCACAAAACAGGCATGGGGCTATAGCCAATACCTGTCCAAATTATGTGAAAATGAAATAGCACGGCGCTTTGAAACGCGAGTTTGTAACTGGACCAAAGAAGCCAAATTACCCCGGGGTAAAAGTTTTGCCACCTTAGGCCTTGATGAGTTACCAGAAACCATTCAAAAGAAAGTGATTGGGTTGCGCGACAATACCCAGTGGGCGCTACAGGCAGATAATGTTTTACTGATTGGCCCTTCCGGTGTCGGTAAGTCACATATTGCTTCTGCTTTGGGACTTCATCTTATCGAACAAGGCATCCTGGTAAATTCGTTGCCTGCCACCGCACTGGTGCATTTACTGCAGCAGGCTAAAAAAGAGCTGTATTTGATCGCAGTGATGAGCCG
>DAOWLL010000555.1 GCA_030641945.1 Gammaproteobacteria bacterium
GGGCAGACCCAGAATATCATCATCCCGAACCATGTTAATAAAGGCGTTATTAACATTTATTCGTCTATGGGCCGTTATGAGCTTGGTGATACCGACCACTGCGACCGAACTTGACAAAGTGGCAAGCAAGGGGGTGAGCCCGACAATCACCACCAGAAAAGCGTTGACTACACCAACGGTCAGGGCTGCCAGAACAGCGAGACTAAGAGCTGTTGGCATACCCGCACCAAATTTGGTTAACATGACACTGCAGATGGCAGCGGCCATAACCGCCGCAGAGGGTATCGAAAGATCAATACCGCCCACCACGATATCGTCGCCACCTGTCACGATCACCGTTGCCAGACCAAAACACAGGATGGAGAGTGGCACTGCATGCCGAAAAATAGTTGTGAGATTTTGCCATTCCAGAAAATAAGGTGCATAAATAGCCAGATAAATTAATAGGATACCAAACAGGATCAACGGCCCTTTATCGACCAGGATACGGCCTGTAGATCGCAACAGTTGTTTGTTTACATCGAATCTGCTTTTGCCGTTATCTATCTTTAATAAAGCGGATGATGTCATTGTGCAACTCCATGGGCAGAATTACTTCCCGTAGTCAAAGCCAGCAAAGAATCAAGGGTGAGGTTTTTTACCTCCAGGGTTGAGATCACTTCACCGCGCAGCATCACGATTAATCGATCACACAGACCCAGCAGTTCTCCCGGATCACTGGATGAAACAAGCACACTCGCACCATTGGCTGCCAGATCCTCAATCAGCTTATAAATCTCCACTTTCGCACCGATATCCACGCCGACTGTGGGTTCGTCGAGGATAAAGACACGGGATTGTGTCGCAAGCCACCGTGCCAAAACAACCTTTTGCTGATTCCCTCCACTTAGATTTTGAGAAATAGTTTTTGGATTTCGGGGTCTGATGTCAATTTTTTCAACCTGTTCGTTTGCTCGCTTCAGGGATAATTGCCTGCGCTCCAGGCCTGCAATTGCAACCTTGGAAAGTGAGGCCAGGTTTATGTTATCCGCAACCGACATCTCCAGCACCAATCCATATTTCCGCCGATCTCGCGGAACAAGCACTAAACCATTATTAACGGCTTTGACCGGAGAAGAGATGTTTACTTTAGCCTGATCACAGATCAATGACCCCTCTGTGATTTTGCGTAATCCGTATATGGCGTCTATCAGCTCTTCACGTCCGGATCCGACAAGGCCTGCAATACCGACAATTTCCCCGGCACCGACCTCAAAGTTGACACCTCTGAACTTTTCACCATCGCTTAGGTTCTGTACGATTAGACGCGGTTTGTCTATTTTGTGTTTTTTTACAGGGTAGAGTTCCTTTATCTCCCGGCCCACCATATATTCAATCATTTTATCCGCATGTGAAGGCCCGACATCGTTAAGGATTCCAACATTCTTACCATTACGGAAGACGGTGACACGGTCGCATATTTCTGTAATTTCACCCAGATAGTGCGAAACGTAGATCATCGAGATGCCACGCTGTTTTAGCTTTCTGATCGCTTTAAAGACCTGATCGACTTCATCAGACGCCAGCGGCGCCGTGGGTTCATCAAAAACCACCATTTTAGCCTGATCATCAATAAGCGCATGGGCAATCTGCACAAGTTTGCGTTCTGCAACGGTTAGATCCCGTATCAGACGATTGCTATCCAATTCCGCATTTAACGCCTCTTTTAAAAACATCTCAGCTTGTCTGCGCATCCCGCGTTTATCAATCCCCATCCAGCGAGATTGAAGCTCCTGCCCCATAAATACGGATTCGGCAACCGTAAAATGGGGCACCAGATGTAATTCCTGATGAATGAAGCGAACACCACGCTCATGTATGATCTTCGGTGTGACATCAGTAATTTCCTGACCATTAATAAAGAC
>DAOWLL010000586.1 GCA_030641945.1 Gammaproteobacteria bacterium
ATCTTCAATAATGCCATCATCGGTGACCTTGATTTGCAGTTTCATCACGTCGCCACATGCGGGAGCACCAACCATGCCGGTACCTATATTCTCTTCATCTTTATTGAAAGAACCGACGTTTCGCGGATTTTCATAATGATCAAGTACTTTTTCACTGTAAGCCATGGTGAAATACCTCTAGATCATACCCTGGGAAATTGCTTCAGCCTGGCGCCTGGCCAGAATAAAGCGCCCATTCATCTTGTCGCGTTGTAATGACAACTCGGGTATACCCGGTCTGTCAACGAACTGTGAAAGTGTAATATTATCCAGGAATTCAAAAAGCCTTTTGCTGAGTTCAGACCACAACTCATGTGTCAGGCAGGCATCTCCATCATCACAGTCAGCTTTACCACCGCAACGCGTAACGTCAACGCTTTCATCAACGACACTGATGATTTCACCAATGCTTATCTCACTAGCGGGACGAGCAAGCCGATAACCGCCACCCGGTCCGCGCACACCTTTCACCAGGCCGCCCTTGCGCAATTTGGCAAACAGCTGTTCAAGATATGACAGGGAAATTCCCTGGCATTGCGATATATCTGCCAGAGTGACCGGACCTGCCTTGTCATGTATAGCCAGATCCATCATAGCAGTAACACTGTAACGCCCTTTTGTTGACAATCTCATGGCTCACCTCATAATTCCTGACTAAATTAGTATGGATTAGTGTACAAATACCCACTAAATCAGTCAAGTATTATTCTGCACAATATCCATAATTATTTTGCGATACGGTATCCAGGTTAGATCGGAATAGAAACAGCTGCACAACATATAAAAGCCCGATGTGGCGCGAATGACAGTATATGCCATTGATTTTACGAGGTTTTAATCAACAGCCCGGCACTCTAGTGATATATGGACGCCTGGGCAAGCTCCCGGGTGTATTGTTGCTGCGGATTTTCGAAAACATCTTTGACTGAGCCGGACTCTACGATTTTGCCATCGCGCATCACTATAATCCGGTGAGACATGGCGCGTACTACACGCAAATCATGACTGATAAACAGGTAGCTGAGTTTATGTTTTACCTGTAATTCGGCAAGAAGACCTAATACCTGTTTTTGTACTGAGACATCCAGAGCGCTGGTCGGCTCATCCAGCAGTATCACATCCGGCTCCAGTATCACGGTACGCGCCACGGCAATGCGTTGGCGTTGTCCACCCGAGAACTCATGCGGGTAACGCCATAATGCATTTTCATCAAGACCTACTTCTTTCAGGGTGGACAGAATACGATCATAACGCTGCGCTTTATTCAGTTCTGGATAGTGCAGCTTGAGGCCTTCTCCAACGATCTGCTCAACCGTCATCCTCGGTGACAGCGAGGAAAATGGATCCTGGAACACGATCTGGAAGAATCGTCGCAACGGGCGCATCTGCTGCTCACGATAATCCGAAATCGTATGGTCTCTGAAACGAATCTGCCCTGTTGAATCGACCAGCCTCAACAGCGCCAGACCCAGGGTGGTTTTACCAGAGCCGGACTCACCGACGATACCCAGTGTTTCACCCTGTTTGAGTTCAACATCAATATTATCGACCGCCCTGACTTCATCGACCTTGCGTTTAAAAAAGCCTTTCAGTACCGGGAAATACACACGAACATCTTCTGCCTTGATTACAATATTGTCAGTCGGTTCGATTTCAGCAATACGTGATTCGGGTTCGCTATCAAGCAGGTATTGCGTGTAATCATGCTGAGGATGTTTGAGCAGTTCTGATGACAGTG
>DAOWLL010000193.1 GCA_030641945.1 Gammaproteobacteria bacterium
AATGCCGCCGAATTCTTTGGTGCAATTAGCCTAGGCACGACCGTCATCAAGGTGAAGGACAATGCAATATCACCCAATGATATTGGCACAGCTGACGAAATAGAAATCGAAGATTAAGTTCTTCCAGCACAAGGAAGTGCATCTTTTAACCATCCGATAGTTGTTTAATCGCATGCACTAGCGCCTGTGTGCCGCTCTGGCCATGACCAATAGCCTGTAACTGTTTGTACAAGCTGCTTGCCAGTTCCAGCCCCGGCAAGCTCAATCCCATCTGCTCCGACTCATTCAAAGCAATGCCCAGGTCCTTGACGAAGTGGTCGACCATGAATCCGGGCGCATCATCACCGCTGATGATACGCGGCGCCAGGTTATCCAGGGTCCAGCAGCCGGCAGCGCCCTGTGATATCACCGCCACCAGTTTTTCCAGCTCGACCCCGGCACGGGCGGCATAGACCAGCGCTTCGCAGACGCCGATCATGGTGCCCGCAACAGCCAGCTGGTTGGCCATCTTGGTATGCTGGCCGTTGCCGGATTCACCCATCCATGCAACTGTCTTTGCCATACAGTCGAACAGTGGCCGCACCTTATCCACGATGTCTTCTTCACCACCCACCATCACGGACAAGCTTGCGTTTATTGCGCCGACATCACCGCCGGAAACCGGCGCATCCAGCGCATGCGCGCCCAGCGAGATGGCACGATCTGTAATTTCCCGCGTCAGGCTGGGCGGCGTCGTGCCCATGTCGACAACAACCGCGCCGGCCTGCAAGCCGACGAACACGCCGTCCTCAGCGAAATAGACTTCGCGCACCTCGTCCGGCCTGCCCACCGTGGTAAAGACGATGTCTGACTGCGCGGCGGCCTGTGCCGGTGTTTCACACCAGCTAGCACCCTGCTCAATCAACACATCCGCCTTGCTGCGTGTTCGGCTGGTCACATGCGCCGGGTAACCGGCTGACAGCAGGTGTCCACACATCGGGGTACCCATTACACCGGTACCAATCCAGCCAATTCTTTGCTTGCTCACTTTAAAAACTTCCTGACCAATACCCAAAAAAATAACGGTTTTAAGATTAACTGATTTGGTAATATGCGTCTCCATGAAAACTGAACTGAAAGCACTGATATTTGATGTTGACGGCACACTTGCCGACACGGAACGCGATGGCCACCGGGTGGCCTTCAATGCCGCATTCGATGAGTACGGTATCGGCTGGAACTGGGATGCAGACCTCTATGGAGAATTGCTCGCTGTGACCGGCGGCAAGGAACGCATGAAACTTTATGCCTCGGATTTTTTACACAATAAGAACCTGCCTGAAAATTTTGAGCAGCTGGTTCCCGAACTGCATAAAGCAAAAACCCGGCATTACACTGAACTGTTAGGTACTGGCGCGATACCGTTACGTCCCGGCATCGAGCGCCTGCTGCATGAAGCACGCAAGCAGAACCTGCGCCTGGCAATTGCCACCACAACGACACCTGACAATGTCACCGCATTGCTGGAAAATACATTGGGGATTGATTCAATCGACTGGTTTGATGTTATCGCTGCAGGTGATATCGTGCCCGCGAAGAAACCGGCCAGTGATATTTATGATTTTGCACTCAGGGAAATGCAACTTGCACCCGGGGAATGCCTGGCATTTGAGGATTCACACAACGGCATCCTGTCATCGATGGGCGCCGGTATACCGACCATTATTACAGTTAATGGTTACACTGTTGATCATGACTTCAGCGGCGCCCTGCTGGTACTGGATACCATGGGTGAACCGGACCAGCCGTTTACAGCACTGCAGGGAACTGCCAGCAAGCATACCTTTGTGGATTGCGCACTGCTCAAGGCCCTGCATGATAGATAATGTGTAATAGCCCGAATTCAATCTGACAGACAGTGCCATAACTACTTAAATCAAGATCATTAAGGAGGGATTCCCTCACCCCAACCCTCTCCCAGAGAGAGGGGGTAATCGGCCGAATGGCCGATCGATCCGGCTTTTAGCGGTAACATGAAGCCACCGGCTTTAGCCGATGGAGTATTCACTCCCGCTTTCGCGGGAATGACGCGTAAGTGGGACAACAGTGAACAATATCTCTTTGCGCCTTTGCGAGAATACAGGACATTAAGCATCTGCCATATGCAGGTTTTGACACTACAAAATAATGATGACTGAAGTAATACTGTATCTGCTTACGGGTGCAGTCGCCGGCCTTTCTGCCGGATTGCTGGGCATCGGCGGCGGCCTGATCATTGTGCCGATACTGTTTTTTATTTTCAGCTCGCAACAGCTTGCAGCCGAACATATCATGCACATGGCGCTGGCGACATCGCTGGCCACGATCATCGTAACTTCAGTTTCTTCTGCATGGGCACACCACAAACGCGGCGCGGTACTGTGGCCCATCGTATTTAATTTATCACCAGGTATTCTCATCGGCGCCTGGCTCGGCGCCATGTTCGCCAGCACGCTTGCCAGCACTATATTAAAGCCTGTATTCGGTGTGTTTGAATTGCTGGTTGCGATTCACCTGCTGGTTAATTACAAACCAGCCAGGCATACAACATCCATATCCAGAACAAAAAGCATAACTGGCGGTACCGTTATCGGCAGCATTTCAGCTGTTGTCGGTATTGGCGGCGGTACGCTTACAGTACCGTTCTTACTGTGGCACAGCATTTCCATCAGGAATGCAGTAGCGAGTTCAGCTGCCTGCGGCTTCCCAATTGCTGTTGCGGGTACTGCCGCCTATGTCATCAGCGGCTGGAATATTGAAGGCTTGCCAGCGTACACACTCGGCTATGTCAATCTGCCTGCTTTCGCTATGATCATCATCACCAGCATGATTACAGCGCCTGCAGGCGCAGCGCTTGCACATAAACTGCCCGAGAGAACATTGCGTGTATTTTTCGCCCTGTTCCTGCTGGTGCTCAGCTTTAAAATGCTGCTGCTCTAAATCACATCTACATCAGAGGCTTTCGGCGTATATCCAGTTCACACCGATGCCCAGAAACCAGTAGTTTTTGTCCTCGAACAACGGACTGTCTTCATACTGTACACCGCCGAGATACTGGTATCGCACCCAGGCAAAGTAAATCAGGCTTCTTCTGCGCCAGCTGGCTATCAGGTCCGTAAACAAACCGCTATAGCCGCCAGACGCACTGTATGCTGGACGTGTGAGTGTCGCAAACTGCGGATCAACATCGTAGTAGTAGCCATGATACTTGTCTGTTGCAAACCTTACGCCGGCTAAATATTCATAGGCCCAGCCAGCTTTATGTTTACGTTTTAACTCGTACACCAGGCGAGGCTCAAACAGCCAGCCAGTGTTCCGTGTAGAACTGAAATCGGTCGCGACTGCCAGCCGCACCGGTAATTCAAGACGGAACTCACGTGCACCCTGGCTGCGTTTATCAAAAATAACATCCAGTGAAGGCCCCAGCTGCAATACCAGGTCAAGATCGGGCATACCTGCCCGCGCGATACTGTCAGCGCTGTTGACCGGCACACCAAGACCACCACTGAGACTGAACCTGACCTTGTTCGAGCTGAACAATCTGCCCTCAAAACCCTGGTCGAAATCAAGGTACTTAGACTCAAGACGCAAATAAGGAAACGGAATAAGATAAGCGGCATCCTGCGATGATCCGGGATAAAGCGGCAGGTTTATACCAACAAGTCCAACACCCGCCTCCCAGCGCATATCCTGAGCCGGTGAACCGGCAGCATAAAAGACTGTCAGTGATGATAGGATCAGCTTAAGGACGGCCTTTTTCATATTACGCATGTGGAGGGATATAGTACTGAATTTACCAGAACTCAAGCTTACCGTGTTTAGTGATTACATCTGCCCCTTTTGCTATGTGGGCCATCATCGCTTGATGCGATTGCGTGATAATTACGATCTGAAAATCAACTGGTGCTTTATTGAAATCCATCCGGAAACATCGCCTGATGGTGAACCGGTAGCTTCACTGGAATATCCATCGGAACAATGGAACCAGCTGATGCAGAACCTTGAAGCCGTTGCCAAAGAGGAAGGCATTGCAATGGCGGAACATAGCTTCACCACAAACTCCAAAGATGCACTGCTGTTATCCGAAGCAGCCAAGGAACAGGGACGTGAAAAATTCTATGATTTACATGAGAGACTGTTTACCGCCTTTTTTGTTGATAGCAGGAATATCGGTGACAGAAACATACTGCGTGAACTGGCCGCCGAAAGCGGCATAAACAGCGATGTCGTCGAACTGGCATGGCAGGACAAGAAATACCAGCAGCGCATAATGTCTAATTATCATGAAGCAAGACACCATGAAATACAGGCCGTACCGAGTTTTATATTCGGCAAGCGCAAACTGACCGGTGTCGTAACAGAAGATGTCATGCGTTCAGCGGCCGATGAGCTGATTAAATCAAATTCCGGATAATTTAATCAAGTTGTATTATTAGGCCGCAAAAAATGCAAATGACGCCGAGACATGTATTGTCTTCCGTAGGAGCGGCTTTAGCCGCGAACAGCTGAATTAGCGGGTAAAGCCGCTCCTACAGATAGAAAACAATAGAGTACGCAGCCTGGATTACGTTGCGCTTCATCCGGGCCACATACTAGCCCCTGGCCACTAACCCCTGTATTTTCAACCGCCGAGCATGGCTTTCTTGAGCTTCGAGCTTGCCGGCTCCTCACCCAGCCAGATATCCAGTAATGCCCTGTTGAATTCCCTGCCTGCAACGACACCCTTTTGTTCATCGTTAATGGTAACCCGGGTACCGGTACCTGG
>DAOWLL010000215.1 GCA_030641945.1 Gammaproteobacteria bacterium
CCCGGGTACCGGTACCTGGTATGTAATCGAGATGAATTACATCGCCTTGCTTGACTGTTGGGAACATCGCATTGAACATGTCAATTTGTGGACGCATTTTCTCAAAATCATCATCCGACATGTTTTCTTCAAAACCTTCATTCCATGCGGCGACCAGTTTCTCACTACTGATTTCGTCATGAACAATATGCATCCCTATCCGGTTAGGGCCATCCAGTGCAACAACCTCGTCTCTACTCCTGGCCAGTCTTTCTGTATAAAGGGCACCTATATAAACTTTTATGAAAAACTTCTTTCTATAGCCGATACCATTGAGCTGAACGGTTTTTACTGTATCCGGCAGCGCAACCTTGTCTGGAAACTGGATACCGCCGAATTCACGCGCCTGCAGGGAAGCACTGGCAAAGAGCAGCGCCGATGTCACTATAGCAACGATAATTTTGTACATTTATTTTTCTCCCATATGGATGAAAAGTCGATGATTTTCATAATATAATCCTGATAAAGAATGATGCCATCCCTTCAGAGTCATGATTATGCATGAAACTGACGTACCAATTCGCGAAAAGATACTGGTGTACTTTCTGTACATTGCGATCTCCTGCCTGTTTACATCTGGCCTGAATATTATTCATGCAGAATACATGCTCAATATACCACTTACGCCGAAAGCCTTCATCGCGCCGATATTTGCAGGTTTATTATTCGGCTACCTGCTCGCAAGAATAAAATTACTGCATGAGCAAATGCGCCTGATGGCTTACACCGACCCGCTCACACATATCTATAACAGGCTGCACTTCGGCCATTTTCTTGATGCTGAAATTGACCGGGTCAAACGCTATGGTGGAACTTTCTCCATCATTTTTTTCGACCTCGACCGGTTCAAGGAAATCAATGATGAATACGGCCACCTGGTGGGTGACCAGGTTTTGAAGGAAATTGCTCAAGTTGTGGGGAATGCCAATCGCAACGCTGACATTTTTGCACGCTACGGTGGTGAAGAATTTATTATTCTGACACCTTCAACAGATCTCGCTGGCGCCCGCATACACTCAGAACGTCTACGCTATGATATTGAAAATCATAGATTCAGCGATATCAATCATCTCACATGCAGCTTTGGTATCGCAGAGTACAAATCCGATGCAGATGATGACGTGCCGTCTTTATTCAAGCGCGCAGACATTGCGCTTTATAACGCCAAGAAACTCGGACGCAACCGCGTCGAAGCTAATTAGCCTGCAACTTGAACAATAGCAGGCTAGGCAGTCGCTTCAGCCTTCCATCTCAGATCGAGATTACGCGCGGCACTGACTTCATCAAGACGTTTAACCGGCAGTGTATGCGGCGCCGTGGTGACAAGCTCGGGACTGGTTTTTGCTTCCTCACGAATCTGTTCCAGGGCATCCATAAAACCGTCCAGGGCTTCTTTTGCTTCTGATTCAGTTGGCTCGATGAGCAAACATTCCGGTACCAGCAGGGGGAAGTAGGTCGTAGGTGCATGGTATCCAAGATCAAGCAGGCGCTTGGCAAAATCCATTGCCGTCACATGAAGCTCACTGGCTTCTCTCTTCATTGTAATAATGAATTCATGGCTGGCGCGCCGGTCCGGTATCGCCAGTTGAAAGCCCCGGCGTTTTGCTTCGGCCATCATGTAATTTGCGTTCAAGGTGGCAAATTCCGCCACACGTTCCATGCCTGATTTACCCAGCAAGCGCATGTATATGTAGGCACGCAGTAACACGCCGGCATTACCCAAAAATGCAGACAGGCGGCCTATTGACTGTGGCGCATCCTGCTCAGATAAACAGCGATAGCTGCCGTTGCCTTCAGCGACGATGGGTAATGGCAGAAACGGCTTCAGCCTTTCAGCAACACCGACAGCACCGGAGCCCGGGCCACCGCCACCATGCGGCGTGGAAAAGGTCTTGTGCAAGTTGGTATGGATGACATCAAAGCCCATGTCACCGGGACGGATCTTGCCGAGAATGGCATTAAGGTTGGCGCCATCGTAATATAGCAGGCCGCCGGCATCATGCACGATGGCTGCAATTTTTTCGATCTGGCGTTCAAATACACCCAGGGTTGAAGGATTGGTCAGCATCAGACCAGCTGTATGCGGACCAACGGCCTGTTGCAGGGCTTCAAAATCAACGTCACCATTCTCAAGCGTCGGGATTTCCCTGACGCTATAACCGCACATGGTCGCCGTCGCCGGGTTGGTGCCATGCGCCGCATCCGGCACCAGTATTTCCCTGCGGTCGTCATCATTGTTCGCCTGGTGGTAGGCGCTGATCATCTTGATACCGGCGAACTCACCCTGAGCACCCGCCATCGGCGCCAGTGAGAACGCCGCCATACCCATGGCCTCGCATAACATGGCCTGCAGCTCGTGCATGCAGGCGAGGAATCCCTGGCTGTGCTGATCCGGTGTCAGCGGATGCAGCGACAGGAAACCCGGCAGCATCGCCAGCGAATTACACGCACGCGGGTTGTACTTCATGGTGCAGGAGCCGAGCGGGTAGAAATGGGTGTCGATGGAAAAATTCTTCTTCGACAGCCGGGTGTAATGCCTCACCGCCTGCAACTCGGAAACTTCCGGCAGGGCCGCACTGTCCTTGCGCAGCAGGTTCTGTGGAATATCGGAAAGATCTGCTTTCGATGTCGGCGCCTGGGGAGCGCCCTTGCGTCCGGGCCTGGAATGTTCGTGGATCAGCATCAGGCGATTTCCTTGTGGCGGGTTTCAACAGCCAGCACAGCCTGCAGCGCTGTTCTATAAGCCATTATCTCTTCTTCGGTTCTGAGTTCGGTTGCACATACCAGCATGGCATTGCCCAACTCGGGATAATCCGAACTCAGGTCATAGCCGCCGAGAATATTCTGCTCAGCCAGTGCTTGCAGCACCTCGTTCACGGGCTTATCCAGCAGCAAGGCCGACTCATGGAATACGGGGCTGCTGAACGCCGGCCTGACGCCGTCAATAGCGCTCAGCTGCGCAACCAGCTCGCGCGTGTTCGCATGGCAGGCGGCCGCTGTATTCTCCAGCCCACGCGGCCCCAGGATGGCCATGTGGATGGTTGATGCCGTTACCACCAGGCCCTGGTTGGTACAGATATTCGATGTCGCCCTGGAGCGCCGGATATGTTGTTCGCGCGCCTGCAATGTCAGCACAAAGCCTTCTTTGCCATCCACATCCGTTGTGCGGCCGACGATGCGGCCCGGCATTTGCCTTACCAGCGCCTGCGAACAGCATAGAAAGCCGTAATAGGGTCCACCGCAGGACAGCGGGGCGCCCAGCGGCTGACCGTCGCCACAGGCGATATCGGCGCCTTTACCGCCCCATTGACCGGGCGGCTTGAGTACGGCGATGCTCAGTGGATTGGTGATTGATATGACCAGCGCGTTGTTCTCGTGCGCCCAGTCGGTAATCGCATCGACATCTTCCAGGGTGCCAAAAAAGCTGGGCTGCTGAATGACCACGGCAGTAATATCGTCGCCAGCCGCCTGTTTCAATGCATCAAGCTGCAGCGTGCCGCTGGCTCGATCATAGTCAACCTCAACCAGCTCGATATTTTGCCCACTGACAATGGTGTCGGCTGTTTTACGATAGGCGGGATGCACCGTTCTCGGCAGCAGAATCCTACGTGATTTCGATTTGCGGTTACCCCTTACCGCCATCAATACCGCCTCAGCGAGCGCAGAAGCACCGTCGTACAACGAGGCGTTGGAGACATCCATATCGGTCAGGGCCGTGATCATGCTCTGGTATTCATAGGTAAGCTGCAGCGTTCCCTGCGATGCTTCCGCCTGGTAAGGGGTGTATGCGGTGTAGTATTCACCGCGTGTTGTTAACTGCCATACGGCCGCAGGAATGTGATGTTCATAGGCTCCCGCGCCGATAAAACATACCGCCTCCCTGTTTTGAGCGGCACGTTTTTGCATCAGGCGTGAGATTTCCATCTCGGTCATGCCCGGTGGAATTCCGTCGAGACCGGAGACCTTCAAATGAGATGGAATTTCTTCAAAAAGCTCATCGGTATGCTTGATACCAATGGCTTCGAGCATTTCATCGATCTCCTGCTCGGTATGGGGTATGAATGGCATTGCTAGTCTTCTGCTATCTCGGCATCGTAACTATCAGAATCCATCAGATCATTGAGCTCATCAGGATTGGAGAGCTTCACCTTGATCAGCCAGCCATCGTCGTATGGAGAATCATTGATCGTCTCCGGCGCATCTGCCAGGCTTTCATTGACCGCGATCACTTCACCGCTGACTGGGATGTAAACATCGGATGCGGCTTTGACAGATTCAACGACGCAAGCTGCCTCATCCGCTGACATCTCTGTTCCAGCTTCGGGCAGCTCAACGAACACCAGGTCACCGAGCAGTTGCTGTGCATGGTCGGTAATGCCGATGGTAACGCTGCCATCGTCCTCGCTACGCACCCACTCGTGAGATTTTGTGTACTTCAGTTC
>DAOWLL010000303.1 GCA_030641945.1 Gammaproteobacteria bacterium
AACCCGCATATTGCATGAGAACGCTCACAAATCCACTTAAGTACATGAACGGGATTGAAATTTTTCGTATCTTAGAAAAGTACACTATGTACCCAACAACGCTATGCAGTTTTTGGAAAAATTTCAGCGGCCACTTTGCCCGATTGACCTGTAACCATAGCTATGGCTATGCCCATTGTTTGATTTTCATGGGGCCAATCGAACTTGTGACTCACTGACTGATTTTATAAAATATACCCCATTGTCTGCATTCTCATGCAATATGCGGGTTAATAACGCAGTGATGGCGCTCAAATACAGTTTGCATGCGGCCAATAAAAAACCCCCGGTTTCCCGGGGGTTTATAATCATCCTTGCTAGGTGATTGAGCCTCGCGCTAAAGCAGTTCCTTCACAACCTGTATTTCCATCCGGGAGTAGTCGTCCATGAGTTCCTTTTCCCGTTTCCGTGAGATACTGCCTGTTATATCCTTATGTCCTTTTGCGGCTCGTTCCCTATGTCCTGTGAGAGATTATGGACTTTACTGAACAATCTATCTATCAGTTGAACTGGACATTACGTGTAGGACAAATCCTACAAATTTTATAATTAATTATAAATATCAAAGGGTTATGTATGATAGCCTTACTGCAGCGCGTTACCACTGCATCGGTAATTGTCGATGGTGAGCAAATTGCCGAAATTGGGCATGGTTTACTGGCATTGATCGGCGTTGAAAAATACGATGATGCGGCGAAGGCCGGCAGGCTGGTAGAGCGCATACTGGGCTACCGAATCTTTGCTGACGCTGCAGGTAAGATGAATCTGAATGTACGTGATGTTGACGGGGGTATTCTACTGGTTCCGCAATTCACGCTTGCTGCCGATACACGCAAGGGCATGCGGCCCAGTTTTTCCAGTGCGGCTGATCCTGAAACAGGTAGTGCCTTGTTTGACACAGTTGTTGATATAATGGAGCGCAATACTGACCGGGTGCAAACAGGCAGATTCGGTGCAGACATGTCTGTGCAACTGGTGAATGATGGCCCGGTGACTTTTTGGCTGCAAACCTAGATTAATATTATATTTGAGTTTAAACAGTTTCTTCATCTATAAGCTGAACATACAAGCTGCATTGCTATCATCATATACAAAGCTTCTGTCATCACATATATCCATCGGAGATAAAGAATGAGCCAGCGCAAGGCGGATATCGAGCGCAATACCAATGAGACCCAGATCCAGGTAAGCATTAACCTGGATGGGACCGGCAACTGCAAGCTGGAAACGGGTGTGCCTTTTCTTGAGCACATGCTCGAACAGGTTGGCCGCCATGGCCTTATTGATATTGAAATTATCGCCAGGGGCGATTTGCATATCGACGCCCATCACACCGTTGAGGATATTGGAATTAGCCTTGGTCAGGCCGTGGCAAAGGCTGTTGGTGACAAGACCGGCATCGTTCGATATGGCCATGCTTATGTGCCGCTTGATGAGGCACTGTCGCGCGTTGTGATCGATTTCTCCGGGCGTCCAGGCCTGGAGTATCATGCAGACTATCCGCGTGCAATGATCGGTGAGTTTGATGTGGACCTGTTGCACGAATTTTTCCAGGGTTTTATCAATCATGCCGGCGTTACCCTGCACATTGACAATATTCGCGGTGATAATGCGCACCACATTGCAGAGACCATTTTCAAAGCCTTTGGCCGTGCTGTGCGGATGGCGTTGTCGTTTGATGAGCGCATGGAAGGTGTTATGCCAAGTACGAAAGGAGCGCTGTAAAACAAATGTCCCTGATCGCTGTTGTTGATTACGGCATGGGTAATCTGCGCTCTGTCGACAAGGCGCTGGAGCATGTCGCACACTCCGGACAGGAGGTGCGCATTACCTCCAGTGCCGAGGATATTGCATCGGCAGACCGCGTCGTTTTTCCGGGGCAGGGCGCGGCCCGCGATTGCATGCGTGAATTAAAACAACGAGGCTTGATCGAGCCGGTGATGCAGGCGGCAAATGAAAAGCCTTTCCTCGGTATCTGCATGGGATTGCAGGTGCTGATGTCACACAGTGAAGAAAACAACGGTGTTGACTGCATGGGCCTGTTTCAGGGGGAAGTGCGATTTTTCGGCAATGAGTTGAACAAAGACGCCTCAACCGAGCAGTTAAAAATTCCTCACATGGGCTGGAATAATGTTACCCAGACCATATCTCACCCGTTATGGCACGGCATTAAGCAGGGAAGTCGCTTTTATTTCGTGCATAGTTACTATGTCGATCCCGAAAACGAGGCGATTGTTGCGGGTGAAACGACATATGACATAGTGTTCACATCGGCGATCGCTTACGATAATGTGTTTGCAGTACAGTTTCATCCTGAAAAAAGTGCAGCAGACGGTTTACAAATGCTGAAAAACTTTACCGAGTGGGATGGAAAATAATTTAATGGAGCTTGAGGTTCATGTTACTGATTCCTGCGATTGATTTAAAAGACGGTCAATGTGTTCGCCTGCGCCAGGGCGATATGAATGACGATACAGTTTTCTCGGATGACCCGGTCGCGATGGCGGGCCGTTGGGCCGAAGCGGGTACCAGGCGATTGCATATCGTTGATCTTAATGGCGCTTTTGCCGGCAAGCCGCAGAATGCGGATGTTATTCATGAAATTGCCAGTACCTATCCTGATGTCGAGATACAGATTGGTGGCGGTATTCGTGACGAGGAAACCATCGTCGCCTACCTCGATGCCGGTGTACACCATGTCATCATCGGCACCAGGGCCGTGACTGACCCGCACTTCATCAATGAAGTCTGCGTTGAGTTTCCAAACCGGATTATTGTTGGTCTGGATGCAAAGGACGGCAAGGTTGCTGTTGACGGCTGGTCGAAGGTGTCCCGGCATGATGTCATCGATATGGCGCAGCGTTTTGAAGATGACGGCGTTGAGGCGATCGTCTACACCGATATTTCTCGCGACGGTATGATGCAGGGTGTGAATATCGAGGCCACCGTCAAGCTGGCGCAATCTATTCGTATTCCGGTCATCGCTTCCGGTGGTATTACCACGATGGATGATATCAAGGCACTGAATGAGGTCGCTGATGAAGGCATTATCGGCGCCATAACCGGCCGCGCCATCTATGAAGGCTCAATCGATCTTGCCGAAGCCCAACGCTGGCTGGCTGAGCACGGCAGCGAATACGATGGTGTTTACTGATCGTGTCACTGGCCAAACGCATTATTCCCTGTCTCGATGTTGACAACGGCCGCGTCGTCAAAGGCGTCAAGTTTGTTGATATTCGTGATGCCGGTGACCCGGTCGAAGTGGCGCGCCGTTATGACAAGGAAGGGGCTGATGAAATCACCTTTCTGGACATTACGGCCAGCTCGGATAATCGCGACACCATTGTTCATGTCGTCGAACATGTTGCAGAAGAGGTTTTTATCCCTTTGACTGTCGGTGGCGGCATCCGCAAGGTCGAGGATGTTCGTACCATGCTAATTGCGGGTGCGGACAAGGTCGCGATCAATACCGCGGCAGGTTTTAATCCGGATTTCGTCAAAGAGGCGACTGACGGGGGGGGATCACAGTGGATCGTTGTGGCGA